>NZ_BAACAP010000179.1:0-54664 GCF_045865695.1 Scytonema hankhaensis NUACC26 | reverse complement strand
CGCTATCGCTATCGGGTGAATATTTTGGTCGCGTCGGTAAGTATGGTTAAATTTGACGTTCATGGCCCTTTGTTAGAAATATTAGGCGATCGCCATCATCTAAGCGATCGTATTCGCTCTCGTCTGGGAACATAATAGGCGTTAACCTTCTACTCATGACAGACAGCAAGTGGGGGAAACCCCCCAGCTAACGCCGTCCCACACCACCTGAAAAATGCCAAAATAGAGGTGGAGTGATAGTACTAATGTATGCACATTCTTTGGTTTCGACGAGACTTGCGGTTGAACGATAATGAAAGCGTTGCCAGGGCATCTGCCAACAACGCTCTTGTCCTACCCTGCTTTATCATCGACCCCTGGTTTTACCAGCAACCAGAGATAGGAAAAGCACGGGTCAGATTTTTATTTGAGTCTTTAGAAAATTTAGAGAAAAACTTACGTTCATTGGGCAGTCAACTGTATTTATTCGAGGGGAATTCAGTAGATATATTGCAACAACTTACTCAACAGTTAATTCAACTTGGACACAAACCCAAGCTCTACTTTAACCGAGACGTGCAAGTTGAGTATGGAGTGAGCCGCGATAGAGCGATCGCTAACTTCTACCAACAACTGAATCTGGAGTGCCACATTGGTCTCAACAACTTCTTACAGACAGATGATGCCCGAAGCGACCAGTGGTTTGACGAGTACTACACTTATGTCAGACAATCTTCACACTCAACGCCAATTCGCATTAACACCCCACAGTTATCGTTCAATCTACCCCAACTCACCTTCACCGAACTCAAACAAAAGTACAGTCATTTCTACGAAACAAAGCGAGTTTACTTTAAGGGTGGAGAAACACAGGCTGTTGCAACACTGAACTCATTCCTCACTAAAAGATTTCACGGCTATCACTGGAAACTCTCACGCCCCTGGTTGACACAACAAAAAGCAACGTCCCATCTATCACCACACCTTACTTTTGGTACAATATCAGTCCGGACAGTCTACCAACGCACGAAAGCGCGAGCAGCAGAACTGGCTGACCAACCAAAGGCGGAATTTTCCTTAAAGGCATTTCGCGACCGATTGCGGTGGCACGATAGTTTTACTCAACGGTTATACTTTCATCCCGAAATTGCTCATACCAATCGTTACCCAGAGTTTGACGAGTACTATAGACCCGATGAACTCAACCAACAGCAACAAGATTTATTTCATGCGTGGTGTGAGGGTTTAACTGGTTTTCCAATGGTCGATGCTAGTATGCGTCAGCTAAGAACGATGGGCTGGATGAATTTCCGTATGCGGGCAATGTGTGCTACTTTCTTAACCATCAATTGCGGTATCTCCTGGCATCACGGCGCACGCCACTACATGAATTATTTGGTGGATGGAGATTTGGCAATTGATAATTGGCAGTGGCAAATGCAATCAGGTATTACTAACCCTTTAAGTGAAACTTTTCGTATTTATAATCCTAATAAAAATATTGAGGAGAAAGACTCAGATTTGCGCTTTATCTACCACTGGATATCAGAGTTGTTAGGCTATAGTTTACCGGAAATTCTGCAAGGCAAATACATCGAACACGGTTTATATCCACCACCAATTCTAGATTGGTCAAAAACTCGCCTCGTCAACGGGAAAATTGTTTCTGACATTCGTAAACGGGTGAGAGAACGTTTACTAGTATCTGGTGGTGATGAGTTGGAAAGTGCTATTGCTACAAAAACAACCGTTGAAAAATACTTTGAGTCGAAAGATAAACAGTACAAGCACCTCAAGGAAAACGAGTTCCGTAATAGTAGTTCTTAGTATAGGAAAAGAGTTATGTCAAACTTAAATTGGAATATTAGAAATGAGGGGCGTGCGAGGAAGTGGTGAGTCAGCCCGCAGTTGTTACGAACTGGCACCTGAAAAGATAGAAATGATACAAGGAAAATTATTTTGGACGGACGAAGAAAGAATTACTATGTTAGCTTTACTACTAGAGAACGTCGGAGCCGATACGCCTTTAGGCGTTAAGCTTTGCTTAGCGAGCGGTAAGGCTTGGCGATCCTGAAGTCTGGCGAAGTGCCGTTGCTTTATTAGACAACTCGAGAAATAAATCATGAATCCAACAAACACAACCGCTTCTTTACCAGAAAAACCTTATTTCAATCGGCAACGATGGGACGTGTAACAATGCCACATAAGCAATACACGGAAGTCACGAAAGATGTGAATAAGCTCCAAAAGGAACGAAAGATAGATTACGCAAATACTCAGGCATATGCTGTAGCAATTGTTTGGTCAAATGAAGCAATACATGGAATGAACCAGTGGTTGAGCACTACACATCTAAACTTTTTACGAGAAGAATATGAAACTGTTGAAGAGAGAATGCCTTGTCAAGGTAACTGTCTACGTAATTTCAGTGTAAGAAATGCTCGCCGTGCTGTCGCCCATTGCCCTACACCACGTCTCCTCACTTTCCAGTTAAGTACTTAACTAGAAAAAGTTAGCCCCGTTAGAATGCGATGGAAGGAGCTTGTTTTCTGTCGCCAATTCTATAGATTCCTACCCTACACAGCTTACAAGCGATTCTAGAATAGTAAGCATATGTACTCAGCAGTAGGAGCGTTAAGTTACTTACTGTGGCAGTGTGCACAGTACTGCCCAAAATCGTCTCTTTTAGTATAATTTTTAGCTAAAATACCACGTATACCTTGTTTTCATAGTCAGCACGTAACAGAACATAGCTTTAACTTCATTTATCATCGCTTCACTGATAGAACCTAAAAGCTATGACTGTAGGAAAAAGAACCCCTGTTGAAAATATATTGCTATTACTGACAACTCTCGTAATTGTAGCAGCAATATTCACACGAATTCAGAAACAGACCAAATGTTATATTGGCGACTCAAATTGCGATCCCAAGGCTAGTGAGTGGCTTTCGTTTCCTTCAAGTGGCACAAAGTCATCACCGTAAGGTTCTCCGTAATAGCTCATAGAAGACCCCGTAGCTACAAAGTCATAAAATTTACAAAGAAATCTCCGGAAAACAATAAAGCTATCATTGAATTAGTATTAGTCAGTATTCAATAGTATTTATCTTACAGGCATCTGTTTATGGAGCCAGGATTAAAGTTACTCATTCAACTCGTACTAGAGTTTGCACCTGTTATTGCAAATTTTGTAGAAAAAAGAAACGAAGCTAGTTCCTCTATAACGAAATTTCCTCAGCCAGAAGAAATTAAACAAGTTATTGAGACTGTTAGCAATGTCAGTCAAAGCATTAGTTTTGGAAGAGAAGCCGAGCAAGAAAAAATTCAACAACAGCAGTTAGCAGTCTATAATCATAAAGCACAATTACAGATAGCAACGTATCAGCGTGAAACAGCGCTTAAGCTACCTGAAGTTAATAAAATTTTTGACAGTTGGCCTTTACGCTTATCACCTTCACAAATTTTAGAATCGCATTCTGAGAATAGACGCACTCCACTAAAAATCTTCCTTGCTCCTCCGAAAATTAAGTTTGACAAGTACGATCGCAGGGAAGAAGATATTTCAAATATGGAGTTAAAATTAGCGGAAGGATTGAGAGATTTTCTTAACAACTATTACTCGCTTCACGATCCTGTCAGACCTACAGAGTTTTTAGCAGGGGCTTGGGATAGCAAACGTTTTCACAGCGAATCTAGTATTAAAGCTTTATATGGAATGTTGAAAACAGAGCCTATTTTAATTTTAGAGTCTGAGGCTAGTGGAGATTACCTCAATTTTCGTATTGGTTACTGGGGGATTGGACAAGACAACTATTATTATAAAACAATTGCTCAACTACCGTTAAAAGAAATTGTTTATCGCTCGGCTAAAAACCGCGCTTTGGAGTGGAGAAGTATTAGAGATGAACTGATAGCGATGGGAGAAGATTTGGAGGAAATTCATATTCTCGGTCAAGATAATGCTGCTAACTTAGAAATTTTGGAAAAGGAGGAAAGATGGAAAGCGAAAGGAATTGACGTCAGTAAATTGTCTTTAAAATACCACGTGAATCGTCAAGATATTGAAAACCTTTGCCAGGTTTTAGTTACTTGTCACATTCTAGCAGCAAGTTGGGTGACTGATTCTTACCACTTAATTTATCATGACGTTTCTCCTCTATTACCAGAATTACTACCCAGCTTACTGGAAGATAATCTTGATGTGACAACGCTACAAGCGATCGCAACAGGTTACAAGCAACTTTACCAAGCTTTAGAGAGCGAACGCGATTACTGGGTTCCTGAATTAGCTTTGCAACTCGCTCAAAGTTTATCTCATTTAAGCGATCGCAGTTTGGCAAAGCAACAACTTGACTATTCCATCAATGCTTGGTTGAGATTGCGTCAAGTTTCTCCTCAGCTAGGAATTCATCCTATAGAAGAAATGCGATTGGCTGTGAGGGTAGAAGATGAAGAATATCTTAGCAAGTTAAAACAATGTTTTGCTCTGCTTGGCGATAAAGCAAGTATGACTTATGTTGAAGAGCTTTTGAATACAATAGCTAACCTGAAAGCACGACGAAAACAGGAATCTGCTTATTATCTGAGCTATACTTTAACAGGGCATTCTGACAAAATTACATCAGTTGCTATTAGTTCTGATGGACTAACTGTAGTGAGTGGCTCTGCAGATAAAACTATTAAGGTATGGAATCTTTCCACTGGCAAAGTTATTCGCACGTTAACAGGGAATATTGGAGAAGTTGCATCTGTTGCGGTTAGCTCTGATGGTAATTTTTTGGCTGTTGGTAGTTGCGAACATCCTAAAAGTAACGTTAAAGTTTGGTATCTTCCAACTGGTAAACTCATACACACTCTGCTAGGACATCAAAAACCAGTTAACTGTATAGCTATTAGCCCTGATGGACAAATATTAGCTACAGGTAGTAATAAGATTAAAATTTGGAACTTGCAAACAGGCGATCGCATTTGTACTCTTTGGCATTCATCTGTAGTGTACGATGCTGTCATTAGTTCCGATGGCACGATTTTAGCAAGTGGTAGCAGCGACCACAAAATTAGATTGTGGAATCCACGTACAGGAGACCCATTGCACACCTTTAGCGGACATTCAGGCGCTGTCAATTCGGTAGCGATGAGTTCAGATGGGTTACTTCTTGTCAGTGGTAGTGCTGATACAGCTGTAAAAATTTGGCATCTGGATAGCGGTCAAGTCCTCCACACTTTAAGTGGGCATTCCGATGAGGTAAAATCGGTAGCCATTACTCCTGATGGAAAAAGTATCCTCAGTGCTGGTGCAGACACAAGTATTAATATGTGGTGTTTGCAAACGGGAGAACTGTTACAAACTTTTTCCGGACATTCAGCAGTCGTGAATTCCATTGCCATAAGTCCAAATGGTCAATTTATTACTAGCGGTAGTTCCGATAAAACAATCAAAATTTGGCAGATCAACAGTGACCAGTGATCGGTAACCAGCGACCAGCGATCGCTTCTCCTGGCTCACAAAATTTTGATTCAGGTGGCAATTCCTCATCTTCTTTCTCTACGCTCTCAGCGCCTAGAAGGTTTAAAAGTAATTTATTTAACCGCCGAGACGCAGAGTACGCAGAGGTAAGAAGAGAGAGCTATTACAGCAGTTTTTACCTAAATGAACCACACCGTTGGTAGGGGCGCAATGCCTTGCGCCCCTACGGCTGTGGTCTATTTACCTGAAAATGGCTGTAATTTCCTAAAATGGATCGAGCAACTGTTCAGCGAAGCTTACCAAGCTACTCGACCTGTTTTGATTTTTGGATGCTATTGCTAACATCACTGGAACAGCTCTGGACTCTTCTATGTGCGCCCGACGATTCCCATCCATCAGTTCTGACAAGTGAAGAGCGCTCGCTCCGGAAACCACAACTCGAATACCGATGTTGTCGTTCCTGTTGTCCGGGTCGTTGTTGTTACGATACGCCGAACGGCAATTTTCAGGATTGTTGATCCACGAACCGCCACGCAGCATCCGGAAGTGTCTGTCCCATCTTCACTCTCTTGTATAAACAAGAGATGTGAATATCTTTTGACGTAACTGCCAAGTGTCTCCGTGCTTTAAGTGGGCTATCCAACTTTTTATGGAGCGAGATACGTCTTTAAATGTTATTCTACCTTGACTGTAGTCTTTTTGCATCTGTCTCAATCGCCGCCTTCCTCAAGAAATTCTGCCACAAGTTTGTCAATTTCGGGTGCAGCTTTTTTAAAATTGTCTTCGCCAAAGTGAGCTTTCACAATAGTTTTGAGGGCTTCTTCTTTGGGGTCTGGCATTTTTACCCGCAGACACCTCCGCAAAAACGCTGGTGGAAATTCCCGTTCTCCGTTACTGGTCATAATCACAATCGGAAATGCAGCACACTGTACCCGTCCTTCATAAATAGAAGCTTTTATTCCTGAGTCTTGCGTGCGAACTTTGACTGGTTGAGCTATACTGCAATTCTCTGTTTCATCTGAATCTTCAACTGGGTTAGCTGTAGTGCGATTCTCTGTTTCATCTGAATCTTCAACCTGGCGAACGAGTTCGGGAATTTCAAACATTCCCTCTTCAAAAAGATGCAAAAGGTCGTTAGGCAAATTAATGTCACTTTTATCAATTTCGTCTATCAATAGGACTCTGGGAAAGCGGGAAGGTAAAAAGGCTGTTCCCACCGCTCCCAATTGAATATAATTACCAATATTTTGGTCTTGTTTTTCTTGGTTTTGTTCTTTCGTTAGCTGTGAGTCTTGTAGTCTGGCTATGGCATCATAACGATAGAGTCCATCTTGTAAAGTAGACCGGGCTGTAATTGACCAAGTGAGAACCGGACCTAGTTTGAGTTCGTAAGCGATCGCATAAGCTAAAGAAGTTTTTCCCGTCCCTGGATTTCCAGTCACTAATAGAGGTCTGCGTAAGTATAACGCTGCATTCACCCCATTGACAACATCTTTCCACTCCTGAGTTGGTTCTTCTGTCCCATCTTTAGTAGCCGTATAAACACGGAAATTTGCTCCTTTTTTTCTACCTCGCTCATTTTCCGGCGAGTCAGCTAATGCTTGAATTGTCTTCCAACGTGCGTCAATTTCTTCCTCATCCACCATTTCAAGATTCTGAAACGTGCGCCAAGGAGGAGGTTCGGGAAGTTTTTCAATACTAACATCAGGATGTGAGTTCCCATCACCATAAAAATAGCGCCATTCTTCCGTCGTAGTTTTCTTGGTTTGCTTGACTCTTGCCATTGGTTTTAAAATTTAGTTGACTTAAATTGAGAGTTGCTTTATTATTTTTATTTTTTCAGGATCGTCACACCAAAATCCTAAATAATATTCTAAAGGTTTACTTTTCTTTGTTTCACAGTACGCTTTTCTACGAAGATGACAGATTTATTCAATTAAGTTTTGTAAATTGTTATTTAAATAATCTAATGTTAAGTAACAATCAATTTTCTCTAACTTTCGAGAACGAGAAGGTTTACATTTTATCCAGAAAGCAAATGGGACTCCTCCTCCTAAAACCGTTAGTATAAATTCTTGTTTGTCCGTACTGTTATTTAATAGGGGCTTAGTTAACTTTATTCCTATTTTACTTTTTAGTTTTTTCGTTAATTCATCCCGCTTTATATTTTCATTTACCGATTCAATATATTGATGAATAATGTTTTGATTCGGCTGTTTATCTAGTTTAGCTAAAATCTCCTTAAATCTTTTCCAACCTAGGTTTAAATTTCTGTAATTATGTACTCCTGTAATGCGATCGCTTGAATGTAAAACTACCTTAAAATCTTGTAAAAGTGCAATAGGCTCATCTCTATCATTTGTAATCTCCCAATTATCTATATCCTCATAAAGATATTGATATGGCAAATAGATTTATATAAGAGAATCCTCTGCGGAATGTTTTTCTATAAAGTATTTAATGATTTTATCTAATACTTTAGGAATTTCTTGAAAGGAAGAACATAAAATACCTTTTCTTTGTTTATTATTAACTGAGACTGATGAGCTATTGGTGTCTTGTAAATAATCTAAAGTCTTTGTAATTTCATTTTGAGTATATGCAGTTTCTATGCGAAAGAATTTACTTTCTGGATAGACGAAGAATAATAAATTATAATTGGATTCAACTGGTTGAGACTGAACATTAGAAATTTCTATTCCCAATCTTGAGGACACTTGATTTAACCAATTGACTAATTTTTGTGATTTATCGGTATCGCTATTATTAACTATATGTTCTACAAGTTTTATAATCCTAGGAACATTACTACTAGTGTTTGAATAATTTTCACATAGAATGTTTATGATATCATCTGTGCTTTTCACTTCATTTAATTCTACATTGTCTTCTTTCGCACCTTCTGGCAAAATTTCTAAAAAAGAAGATTTAACTGTACGAAAATTTCTTCCTTCAAGAATCGATTTCAAATTTTTTATTTCATCTTCTGTAATAGGATTTAAATAAGATTTTTTCAGCTTTATTAATTTAGGATTTAAAGGATTCTTTGCAATTGCAGCTTCTAAAAGTTGTCTTAGCTGTCCTTGAGCTTCAGCTTTGTCAATTAAACTATATACAATTTCCTTGTAATTGTTTCCCCCAGCCATTTGATTTAATTTCCAATCCAACTCATAGTCCAGCATCATTTCCAAATCTTTTATACTGCGAAAAGCGTCCATTAGAGCTTCATGAAGTTCTTGCTTTAGTCTCATTTTACTATATCTATATATCTATCAATTACAAAGAGAAATTTCTTAATTTAGAATGACCTAGTTTGGCTTTTTTAGCAAATTCTAAAAGTTGTCTTAGCTGTTCTTGTTCTTCAGCATACTCAATTAAATTAAATACAATTTGTCGGTAATTGTTTCCCCCAGTCATTTGATTTAATTTCTAATCTAACTCATAGCTCAGCATCATTTCCAAATCTTTTTCACTGCGAAAAGTGTCCATTAAAGCCTCAAAAAATTGTTGTTGTTGAGAACCTCCTAAATGAATTCTTTAATTTTATCTGTCAAGCGATCGCTACGAAATTTGCCAGCCGCTTCTGTAGGACGTTGATTGTCGGGAGGAGACTTTGTAACTCGTACAAGCTGCGAGTCAGGAACGTAAATGTGGTAAGTGTAGTAGTCGGCAGACATAAATGACTGTTTGAGCAAATAAAGCTAAATTAACGTACCGAAAGCAGCGATCGTTGTTTAATACAAAACTGCTGCCATTCATTCCTAACTCTTGCTTTAAGTATTAATACTTATTTGAGTAGGGATAATACCCGTGCCTTTTCGTCATGTTTAGAGAACGTTGGCAATATGAAGACTTCAGCAGTGTAACGAGCTACTACTTGCTTTCCGCTCTAAAATTACCAATTTTTGTTGGTGAACTCTAGCCCTACTTGCGCCTGTAGGTAATCTTCTGGCGGGAAAGGAGTCATTTCTTTACGCTGTAAATTTTAGTATACAGTAATTATGCATTTCTCAGGTTAAATGATTATCGATAGGTAGGAGAATGAGAGCCACAACAGCATGACTGCTGTCAACGCACCCTGTCATATGTTGGGACACCTTTTGTGTAGCGCATGAATATGCCGATAATCAGTCTTCATCACTGGTCACTGGTCACTGGTTACTGTTTGATAGGACGTTCGTCTATATAAATTAGATGGAAGCAGTGACCAGTGACGTTATCTGACTGTATTAAGCTATTTGCTTATCGAAGTTTCATTATACATTAAGAAAAGCGTAATAAACATTGATTATGTTCAACCATTTTGTACGTTTGCTGCTAGTTGCACTGACAATAATTATGATGATGAAACTGGCTACTTCTACTGTCTTTGCAAAAGAGCATCCTTACGAGCCGACAACTGAGTCGCTTTCACAACACGAAGTACCAGACTGGTTCAAAGATGCCAAACTTGGTATCTTTATTCACTGGGGGCTTTACTCCGTACCTGCTTGGGCACCACTAAGTGGTGAACTTAACGATGTGCTGGCAAAATATGGATGGGAATATTGGTTTCAAAACAATCCATATGCTGAATGGTACTACAACTCCATGAAGCTTGAGGGTAGCGATACCTACAACTATCATCGTGCAACCTACGGTGAAAACTCTACTTACGATGAATTTATCCCAACATTTAACGCAGCTATTACAAAGTGGAATCCATCTGAATGGGCAAAACTCTTTTCCAAAATAGGTGCAAAGTATGTCGTACTAACAACCAAACATCATGATGGCTTTCTACTGTGGCCTAGCAAAACCATTAAAAATCCAGAACGCATAGCGGCTCGTGACATTGTAGGTGAACTGACACAAGCAGTGCGTAACGAAGGTATGTACATGGGTTTGTACTACTCCAGTGGCATTGACTGGTCTATCCAAGATACGACAGTAACAAACTTTGACACCTTAAGTCAGGCGATTGTCCAAGATCCTGCTTACGCTGAATACGCTAACGCTCATTGGCGCGAACTGATCGATCGCTATCACCCATCAATCTTATGGAACGATCTTGGTTATCCGGTTATTGGAAACGCAAATGACGTTATTGCTTACTTCTACAATAAAGTACCATCAGGTGTCGTGAACGATCGCTTCGATCTGGGTGGGCGCTTAGGCTTGCACTACGACTTCTCGACACCAGAATACACTAACTTCACCCAAATTCAACCGAAAAAGTGGGAAAGTACGCGGGGTTTGGGTTACTCCTTCGCTTACAACCAAAACGACAATGACGAGAACACGATTTCGGTAGACAAACTGGTTGATTTGTTCGTTGATATTGTTAGTAAAAATGGCAACTTGCTGCTTAACATCGGTTCAAGTGCTGATGGCTCCATTTCCCAGTTGCAAATGGAACGTCTGCAAGGTTTGGGTCAGTGGTTAAGTGTAAATGGAGAGGCAATTTTTGGCTCTCGCCCCTGGATACGTGCAGAAGATGTGACCTCTGAAGGTATAGAAGTCCGCTATACGACAAACAAAGACAACTTGTACGCTATTTTGCTCGATACACCCATTGGTAACACGATTGCGATCCAAGGTTTAACTTTACCAAAGGATGCCGCGATCGAGATGCTCGGGATGGAAGAGGAACTTCAATGGCAGCAGGACAACGAGCATTTAGTTGTCACATTACCAAACTTAGAAGCAATGGAAAAATCACCCGCTTACACGTTCAAAATCAGTTCGATCCCGCAGGAATAAGGATAGAAAATAGGAGTTAAGCGGTTTGCCAATTCATTTTCTGCCATCTGCCCTCTGCCTTTTCAAGCTTGCCATTCGGCTTAGACTAGGAACGAGGGTACGCGGTGTTGCTAGATCCCCGACTTCTTCAAGAAGTCGGGGATCTGATAGTATATTGGGTGGATAATCATTGTGTAACGCAAAAGTAAGAAGAGATACAAAATTTCTTGCGATATACTGATAGACCATACTAATTATTTGTGTAGAAAAGTAAGAATAATGACAGAAAGTATTGAAAATAAGAGTATGAAGACGTTTTTATTAGAAGTTGGTACAGAAGAACTACCTGCAAGTTTTTTGAGCGATGCTTTGACTCAATGGCGATCGCGCATTCCAAAAACACTCTCAACCAACAGTCTTTCTTACGATTCTGTGGAAGTTTACGGGACTCCCCGCCGATTGGCTGTTCTCATCAAAGGTTTACCATCTCAGCAACCAGATAGAGAGGAGGAAATTAAAGGTCCACCAGCTCAAGCTGCATTCAAAGATGGAAAACCAACACCCGCAGCCCAAGGTTTTGCCAAAAAACAAGGTGTGGAACTTGATGCATTGGAACTTCGCGCTACAGATAAGGGGGATTTTGTCTTTGTACAGAAAGTTATTCCCGGTCGCCCAATTACAGAAATTTTGACAGAACTTGTACCGGAGTGGATTTGGAGTTTAGAGGGTAAGCGGTTGATGCGCTGGGGCGATGGAGATCAAAAGTTTTCTCGACCCATTCGCTGGTTAATCGCTTTGTTAGATGAGACAGTTTTACCAATTAAGTTAGAGAATGGTTCTGAGTCAATAACAAGCGATCGCATTTCACAAGGTCATCGCGTTTTGCATCCGCAACCAGTGACAGTGACTACAGCCACTGACTACGTTAACGTCTTGCGTTCTGCTTATGTTGTTGTAGATACTGAAGAACGGAAAAACACGATTACACAGCAAGTCAAAGAGTCAGCACAAAAGTTAGATGGCTATGCAGAAGTTTACCCAGATTTGTTAGAGGAAGTCACAAATCTTGTAGAATTTCCTTCGGCTGTTGTTGGTAAATTTGAATCTGAATTTTTAAACCTGCCAACTGAGGTGATTACCACTGTTATGGTAAGTCATCAGCGCTATTTTCCTGTTTTTAAGACAAGCGATGCTAAGGAATTGTTGCCAGATTTTATTACTGTTTCCAATGGCAATCCTGAAAAATCAGAAATTATCGCTAATGGGAATGAAAGAGTGATTCGTGCTCGCTTGTATGACGGTCGATTTTTCTACAACTCGGATTTAGAAAAACCATTAGAAAACTTCTTGCCTCAGTTGGAAAAAGTCACATTTCAAGAGGATTTAGGTTCTTTACGTGCGAAAGTAGACAGAATTAGTAGAATTGCAGAACAAATTACAGCACAACTGCAGTTAAAGGAAACGGAAAAAGAAAATATTTTAAGGGCAGCCTTACTTTGCAAAGCAGACCTGGTGACTCAAATGGTATATGAATTTCCTGAGTTACAGGGAATCATGGGACAAAAGTATGCGGCGGCGAGCGGAGAATCAGAAGAAGTAGCAACAGCTATTTTTGAACATTATTTACCTAGAGGGGCAAATGATATTTTACCCCAAACTTTAACAGGTCAAATTGTTGGTTTGGCAGATAGACTTGATACTTTAGTCAGTATCTTTGGATTAGGCATGATTCCTACGGGTTCGTCCGATCCTTTTGCCTTACGACGAGCGGCAAATGCTGTTGTTAATATTACGTGGGCAGCCAACTTACCAATTAATTTACAACAGTTACTACAACAAATTGCTGGAGATTTTGTTAAGGTACATAACAAAGACCAACAGCAGTTAGTGACGACTTTGGAAGAGTTCTTCTTACAACGGATTAGAACGTTATTACAAGAAGAGAAGCAAATCGATTATGACTTGGTGAATGCTGTATTGGGAGAAAATGACCCAGAATATGCAGAAAGGTCATTGAAGGATTTATTAGATGTTCGCGAGCGCGCTTTATTCCTTCAAGAAATCCGGAATGATGGGACGTTAGATAACATTTATGAAACAGTCAATCGCTCGGCTCGTTTAGCAACACAGGGGGATTTGGATACGCAACAGCTAGACCCCACAACTGTAGTTAACACTTCCCTTTTCCAAAAACCTTCAGAAGAAGCATTCTACAACAGCATTGTAGACTTAGTTCCTCAAACGCAAGCTGCTAAAGAGTCACGCGATTACAGGCAGTTAGTCACAGCGCTAGAGAAAATAGCTCCCACAGTCAGCACCTTTTTTGACGGTCCCGACAGCGTATTGGTTATAGACCCCGATCCTCAAATCAAACAAAATCGCTTAAATTTACTGGGTTTACTCCGAAATCACGCTCGTGTCCTGGCAGATTTTGGTTCTGTTGTCAAAAACTTATAGCACAATTTTCTGAAAAAATTGCGTAAAGATTGCTGATTAACGTTAGTATATGAGAGCTTGACCAGGGATACCTGCCACAGTCTATGCCAAGAGCTCATGTAATTGGATTAGGAAAGTCCGGTGTTGCAGCGGCAAGATTGTTGAAACGGGAGGGTTGGGAAGTAGAGCTAGGCGATCGCAATACTTCCCCCGACCTTCTCCGACAACAACAAGAGCTTGCCGCAGAGCAAATAGTCGTAAAACTGGGCTATTCTCTAGAACTCGATTCATCAAATTTACTCGAGTTAATCGTTGTCAGTCCCGGCGTGCCTTGGGATATACCTCCATTACTGAAGGCACGAGAAATGGGGATAGAAACTATTGGTGAAATGGAGCTTGCTTGGAGACACTTGCGATCGATCCCCTGGATTGCAGTCACGGGTACTAACGGTAAAACGACGACAACATCCTTAATTGCCGCAATTTTTCAAACGGCAGGCTTAAACGCGCCCGCTTGCGGTAACATTGGCTACGCAGCTTGTGAAGTTGCTCTGTCTTTTAAGAAGAGTGGAGAAGAAACTCTAATCCCCAATCGCCAATCCCCAATCGCCAATCCCCAATCGCCAATCCCCAATCGCCATTACCCCTTATCCCCAGAGGGGACCCCGAGTTCCCCAATCGCCAATCGCCTGGATTGGGTAATAGCAGAACTTAGCAGTTATCAAATAGAATCATCGCCTTCAGTGGCACCTAAAATCGGAGTTTGGACAACTTTTACGCCAGATCACCTCAGTCGTCATAAAACTTTAGAAAACTACTACAACATAAAAGCTCATTTGCTACAGCAATCTCAGTTACAAGTGTTCAATGGCGACGCTCCCTACTTAAGACAAGTGGGAGAAAAAGATTGGTCGAGTGCTTATTGGACAAGTATCGCCGGAAAAGAGAGTTTATTGAACTCTAAAGGTTACTATATTGAAGATGGTTGGGTTGTAGAAACAAAAGGTGGTGCGTCTTCAGAAGATGAACGCATAGTAGACGCATCGACGCTACGAATGGTAGGAGAACACAACCTGCAAAATCTGTTAATGTCCGTTGCTGTAGCAAGGTTAGCAGGAATTGAGAAAGATGCGATCGCTCGAGCTATTCGTGAATTTCCCGGCGTTCCCCATCGTCTCGAACATATCTGTACTTGGGAAGGTATTAGTTTTATCAACGATAGCAAAGCAACTAACTATGATGCGGCTGAAGTGGGTTTAGCCTCAGCGAACAGCCCGCTTATTTTAATTGCTGGTGGAGAAGCTAAAGCTGGTGACGATACAGGTTTTTTGGCAAAAATCAAAGCCAAAGCTGCCTTTGTATTACTGATTGGTAATGCAGCTCCTGGATTCGCTCAGCGTTTGCAACAAGAAGGGTATTACAGCTACGAGATTGTAGAAACAATGGATAGGGCTGTTTCCAGATCGGCAGAATTGGCAAAACAGTATCAAGCAGCAGTTGTACTGTTATCTCCCGCTTGTGCGAGTTTCGACCAATATGCCAATTTTGAACAACGGGGCGACCATTTCAGGCAATTGTGTTTGGACATTTCCAAGTAGGTTGGGTTGAGGAACGAAACCCAACATTTCATCGAATTATTGGGTGTCATTTCGGTTCTACCCAAACCACACAATACATTTGGCAATTTAAGATTTACTTTATAAATGACCTCTGACCTCCAGAATGTGGTAGGGGCATCCTTGCCCGTTCTTTATTAGTTAGACTGTACTTACCGCATTTCTTTACTCGTGTTGATTCCTCAATGCCATGTCTTTTGCTCAAGACTTAAATATCTCAGAAGAATTACAGTCAGAAGATGTTATATTTCCACCAAGTGATTTACTCAGTGATGAACCGCCCTAGGAAAGTGAACTGCACCTGCGGCAAATGATGCTGCTGATTCAATGTTTGGAATGGTGGTGGCGCGATGCTGCAAGGCAGCCGCTTCGCGAACGGCAAGATTTTTATGCTTGTGGCAATCTCACCATTTACTATAGCCCGCGTCAGCGCAAATCAGAACAATTTCGCGGTCCGGACTTCTTTGTAGTTTTAGGTACTGAGCGCAAACCGCGTACAAGTTGGGTTGTTTGGGAAGAAGAAGGTAAGTATCCTAATGTCATTGTGGAGCAGAACAAGAGCGACAACGAGCAGAACAAGAGCGACAAAAAGCTGAACGCATGGCACAGAAGTTACGAGAAATGGGCATCGACCCGTCAGTACTTTAATTCAAATCCACGGGTGGTATAGCGTTTCCTAGTTTGCTGAGGTACAAATGCATCAGCGTCGAGGGTGCGTGCATCTGCGGTTAATTCATATTCTGTACGTCATGAAAGTGGGAATTGCTATATATGAAGCTAAAACTCCGCTTTGTTTGACTGTTTGCAGCATTTCTCCACCATTAGTCTGCCGCATTGATTTAGACCAACTATTTGTCGCATTCTTTGTTCAAATTAATCTTAAATAAGAGTTTTCTTAATCAAGAGTATTGTAAAGTTTTGTAAAGGTTTCAGAAATTTTGCGTAATTACTTTGTAGCTGTCCGATAACTCATTAAATGCTGCAACAACAATCTATTTAAAACCCTGGGTTGTCAAATTCTTTTGCCTAACAGGGTTTTTACTTATTAGATAGGATAAATATAGCAATCCTATTTGATTTTTGAAATACACGTAGGTAGGGCAATGCCGCACAAAAGCTTTATTTGTGCGGCATTGCCCACCCTACGTTACTGTAAATTTATATAAATAATTTAGGTTTACTATATATGGAGAAAATATGAATTTTCTGTAAAGGAAGAGTATTACTAAGCTCGCTGCTCATTGACGATAATAGTTAAATTACGGCTTTTGGATATAGTACTGTATAAGCATTGTAAAGTCTTAGCAAAGTTCAGTAATTCACTTGATAATCTTTACTATAAGGTGGTAGAAAATTACTAAAGGATATCAATGTAAAGACAATAGTCAACTTGGAAAAACAAGCTAACTGTTTGTTTATTATTTGACATCTATTTTTTTTAGAAGAACATTTTTTGAGTAGGGGAAGATTGTAGTATGACAACTGAATCAAAGAATATATACTTATCGTTAGAAAATGGAAATGTTACAGATTTCAACCAAGAAATGACAACTGTATTGTTTCAGTCCTCAGACAATTACAGTGTCTTAATGAGTGTATTGAACAAGTACTTGCTGGCAGTGAAGCAGCACTTAGATCCAGAGATCAGCAATGAAGAAAGTGTTTTGCTCTTGGCAAGCTTGATTGAGAAAATGGCTGATTCTTTGCCCAGTTACTTGAATGATGAACCTAAAGAGAAAGTCAATTTTTTTCAGAAGCTCGGAGAAAAAATATTCCAGTTTAGATATTTGTTCGGGTGGCAATTGGTGAAGTAAAGTTTTTGAGTCTTTTTTAAGCAGGCAGAAGGTATAAGGCAGAGGAAGCATCCTTATTGGAAAAAACACGCCTACGATGTTCGTAATCGCGTCTATACAAGCTAAGTCTGCCTACGCAGACTAAATCTAAAGTCCACGTAGGTGGACTTTGTTTGTATAGCCCTAGAATTCTATTCTTGCAGGCTTTTACCAAAATGGAATGTCCTGAAGGCAGAAGGCAAAAGGCGGTACTATTAACTGAGTACTAACTCAAAGTCTTCTGTTGTCTGCCTTATCTAGCGTTTTGACGATAAAAATTTCAAAAATAAAAATTATTTGTGCAAATTATATAAAGATTCGTTAAAATTTTCGTAAAACCGCCCAACAGCTTGTGAGAAATACTTAGACCAACGCATCAGCTCTGGGCATGGTTGTTTTTAAACTCCCTATTGGTGTGTGTATGATATTGATTCGCGATTTGGTTAGACAAGTGATGATGACTGGTTTTCTTAGTATTGCGACAGAAGAACAACTACGGCAACTGCTAAGAACAAAATACGATTTGGAAGATTTAAACGCTTTTATGAGTTTACAAGAAGCTGCAATGGCTGGTTTAATTCGGCAAGAGTCACGCGAAAGTTTGTTTATGGCAACCAATGGGGATGAAAACCCGCTAGAGGAAGCTGTTCTGGCTTAATGTCAGCAGATGCAGAAGGGTCAGAGATAGGTAGTAACGGCATCAGCCACAAACTGCTAGTAGATATTGCTTGACCATCATCAGTTGTCAATAGATTTGCCGGTGAAGAACCTGTAGCAGTTGATTGTGGAACGATTTGGTCAAATAGTAATCCCAAACCATCGGGTGCTAAACTCATTTCTACGTTCCGTTGTTCCGCAGGAAGTATCATCAGAGGTTTCTGCTGCCCGCTTTTAAGATCGATGGCAACTAAGTATGGTTGCTCCTGATACAAACCTCCTGGTAGTATTTGTGTGAGCAAACAATACAAAGTAGGTGAAGCAGTATCAAACTCGCAACTAAGAATCGATCCGGGAGTGCGGAGTAACTGTCTCTGAATGCCTTGGTTAGTCACCAAAAACAAATCTTTTGTGTAGTCCGTATTAAACTTAACCATTACTGCTTGAGAACCATCCTTAGAAAAAGCTTGCACCAAACCAAACTGTGGTAAGAAATCTAAAGGTTTGCTCGCATCCGATGTTAATGGTAAGATCGCTGCACCTTGCCCTTGTGCTACTGCCACAGCTTTACTATCTGGTGTAATAACAAAGTCTCCTACAGGTTGACTTTGCAAGCGTTTCAGAGCTGGTTCCTCAGAATTATCGCCATCATTTTTTTGGTTGACAGACAGAAACCACAATCCAAAGTCACCAGGGTCATCTTTTTTACCTCGTTGGACAACAATAGTTTGACCGTCTGGAGATAAGTCAAATTTCAGATTTTGATACTCTTTGTTATCTAAAATCAAATCTATTTTATTGGGTGGTTCTGCTTTTTTATTAGAAATTGCAGAAATACCTGTGGTTACAGTGTATATTTGAGACGAGGTTAAATCCTGATTTTTAACAGAACGAGCTGAAAATAAAATTTTTTCTCCATCAGGAAATGGCTTATAGTCCATCACAACTAAGTCTTTAGGCGTCAAGACTTTTTTTTGCTCTTGAGTTAAGTTGTAAAGAACCAACCGCCCTTTATCTTCTTTATCAGATCCTATATAGAGGATAACCCGGTCTCTAGTGCGAAAAGTCCCTGTAAAAGGTTGTATTAGCCTGTTCTTTCCTTCTTTTTCTGAAAATTTATCTCTTGCACCTTGCAACTTAACATTATAGTTAGTTCCATATGGCGCTGGTGTGAGCAACGTATAAACCATTCGCCGCCCTGCCCAACTCACTTTACCTGCTAAAGGTGGATCGATCTTCAAATTTTCCTCAACAGTTTTTGTGTCCATAGGACGACTAAAAGTGAGGGTAAAAGAAGAATCATCTGCACCAATCTTTTGATTTTCCCAACTAAAATGCCTGATGCTAGGTTTAACCGCATCACCTTGTAAGATCAGCAACCCTGTCAGCAAGCTAAGGATCAACAGAAATGATATTGCAACACGATCTATAGGATGTAAAAAAGTTTTGGTAGTCATTAATAACTATAAGGATTTTTAGGTTGAGAGATTTTTCTTAAAGAGGAAGCCGCAATAGTCAGTTGACGCTTATCTTTTATAGTTTCTGTTACCATTTGCCCTTCAATTTCCAACCAGGTATCAGGTGGATACTTATCGCGAGGTTCTTTCAATTTTACGGGTAATCCTATAGGATAAGCATCTGCAGCACAGCAAGTCAGTACGAATCGCGCTATAAATAAATGTTTTTTACCAAGGTCTGGTGGATGAATCACAAAGCCTTGTACTTTAGCTCTTTGTCCCGTGTAAGCATCAGGTTCCGGATAAACATTAAGCGTGCGTACCCAATCTACTAAAGTTCGGTCTTCCGGACGAACAGAAGCACGGAAAGACTGGGGTTGAATGCGTGAAGTTCCTACAAAATCCGTCACACCTCGTTGAAGCGCTGTTTGACTAGCAAAGACACGAGGTGTTATGACCAATCCCAGAATAGCTACAATCAACAGTAAAATACTACCAAATCCAGGTGGAAAAACAGTAAAGTGTTGCATATCGGGAGTTACCTCACCTCGTCGCCGTTGCAACAGTTGTCCTACTTTGAAGAAACTAAGAACAAGTAGTCCTACAGCACCCGTTACTGCCAACCAAAAGTAATCGGGGTGAATTAATAAGACGAGTTTGTTAGTCAACCAATATTTTAGAATTAAAACTCCCCAAGCTGTCAGTGCTAAAACATCCAGCCAGGGTAGTAGATTTTTGAATTTTGGTTTTCGATTTTGAGAAGCCATTATTTTTTGGTCATTGGTCACTGGTCACTGGTGAGTCCAGTCCTGCAGAAAGGTCTCCTTTCGTAGGGAACTGGTGAGTCCAGCGCTGTAGAAAGGTCTCCTTTCGTAGGCGACTGGCGAACCCGGAGGGTCACTGGTCACTGTTTTAAAAGACGTGTAAGTTCACAAAAAGGGTAAGTAAAAATGTGAGTTGTGCTGCAAGAGCAAATAAATACAGAACAGCCTTGGGTTTAAAGACTGATAACATTAAACCAACACCTTTGATATCAATCATTGGTCCAAATACCAGAAAAGCCAATAAAGATCCACTGGTAAAAGTTGAGGCAAAAGACAAGGCAAAAAATGAATCAACAGTTGAACAAATCGATACAACTCCAGCTAGGATAAGCATGGCAGCAATTGAGCTAATCGGACCGGAACCCAAGCTGATAATAAGATCGCGAGGTACTAGTACTTGAACAGCCGCCGCAATGGCGCTTCCCATAACCAAAATTGCCCCTAGTTCGCGCAGTTCCTGTATGCAATTGTCTACCAACAACCGTAACTTATCCATCAAAGGTTTGCTCGGACTAGACGCTGCCATAACACCTTGCAAAGCAGTAGCATCCATCCGTATGGTTTGCCCTGATTGCCCTCCTAACATATAAGTTCCTGATTGTAATACAGTGGGAACTCCCATTCCCTGCTGCAATAAGTTATTCTTTTTGTCTTGCGTGCTTCGTTTGGATTTAGAAGATTTTGGGGGATTAAATTTTAGATAACGAGCTATTGAAGGTTGAACTATCAGAGTTAAGTCTTTTTGAACGCTAAAGACTGTCCCAATAATAACTGCAATAGCTAAGGAGAATAAAACTCTTAACACCACTATTTCCGGTTGGTCTCGAAATGCAGTCCAAGTTGCCCATATGACAACAGGGTTAATAGTTGGTGCTGCAAGCAAAAAACCAATTGCCACTGGTGTAGGGACTCCCTGCATCAGCAATCGCCGCGCCACTGGTACGTTGCCACACTCACAAACAGGGAACATAAATCCCACTAAACTGCCAACTAAAGCGCCCAAGACTGGATTTTTAGGCATTTTCTCCGCCAATTTGCGCTCATCTACAAAAAACAGCAACAAACTAGAGAACAAAACTCCCAATAACAGAAAAGGAATTGCCTCGACTAGCAGACTAAGAAATAAAGTGAAACCATTGTTCAATTGATTCATGGGTGTCGCTTATCAAAGCGGTGTTGAGTTCTAGGGGTGTGAAAAGTCATTTTAGCGTTCAGAGGAGACAATGGGTGGTTGTTGACCAAAAAACAGGAGCTAAAAAACAAGATAATTAAATGCTAACTGTACTCTTATCTCTTGCGTCAGAACGTGAATTGCATAAGTCTTAAGTAGTAGACATTTTAGCATAGGGATTTATACTTAACTCCGTCTACTAGAAAAAACAGTACTTTTAGATGATTGTTAAGTTCGATAAATGGTTCCAATTCTCCCTCGTTACCTCCATAAGTAGTAGAGTTTTGATTATTTATTCTCATCAATCAAGTAATTTTCCTTGATGTTATATTATCTTTCAGGAATTTTTATCAAGGATTTACTTTTTCTAAACATAAAGACAACATCTTCGCTAGGACCAAATCCAAGCAAGGACTTGTTTTGGTAACCTCTCCCAAAAGATGTATGTATAATTACCCACAAAAAATATAAAACTTCAAGACCAAAATGGAACAAATTTCTTAAAATTTTCCCTTCTAACAACCTCCAAACTAGTAAGGGCATATGCCTTGCGCCCCTACTAACTAATTCAAACGAACTTATGGTCTTAATTCTCAAAAAAATGTAAGATAAATCAATGAAAAGCATTGAAACAATTGCCAACGTTAGTCCTGATGGCAAACTTACGGTACAGTTACCCTACGATATGCCTCCAGGAGAGTATAGAGTTGTAGTCGAGATCGACGAAGCACCCGTGATTGATGAATTCCCCTTGGAATCACCATCATTGGCAGTGACGACAACAACAGAAGATGCATGGGAATTTTTTAACGCCCTTATGGGAATGGTTGAAGCTCCTGATGACTAGTACATGAAGGCAGAAGTCTAGAGGTAGAGGAGCCACTGCGGTGGACGGGTTTCACAGGCTATAGCAAGTAGTATGGCAGAAGGTACTTGACGTACATAGTTCAGCTAGTTACGTAGAAACATTTAATTTAAAGATTATAAAGTTATAAATTTAATAGTAATTTATTCAGTTACGATTGTTTTTCACTTCTTTTAGAGAAGACTACATTAAGAGGTTGTTTGAAAAGTTGTTTACTGTGATTTTAGGCACTTATAGATCCCCCCTAGCCCCCCTTTTCAAGGGGGGAACTAGAAGCAAAGTCCCCCTTTTTAAGGGGGATTTAGGGGGATCTTGAATATTTTGCTACTGATGAAAGGACTTTTAAAACATCCTCTAAGGTAAGAGGTGTTACAAATAATATACTTATAATTGACATCAACAAATAATTATGTATTAATATTTGCTTTATCTTTTAGATCGGGGTTGCTAGTGTCTCAAGAATCCAGTTCGCAAATATCGCCACCATTTTTATCTGGTAGCAGTCAAAGTGACTTAGGTTTAGAGTCAACTCTTAAAGAACTGCCAGCATACAACTTTTGTGTGGAGACAAATTGCACTGGTGC
The DNA here is from genome assembly GCF_045865695.1 of Scytonema hankhaensis NUACC26. NCBI lineage: Bacteria > Bacillati > Cyanobacteriota > Cyanophyceae > Nostocales > Scytonemataceae > Scytonema > Scytonema hankhaensis. The sequence continues at coordinate 32,055 of NZ_BAACAP010000179.1, read as the reverse complement.
TGAAGTTGCTTTATATTTTGACAAATATCCTCTTCTCCCAGGAGTCATTTTAGTAGAGGAGGGTAAGTATATGGGAATGATTTCACGGCGGCGATTGTTAGAATTTTTAATTCGCCCATACGGACAGGAGTTATTTCTTCAGCAACCACTGAGTGTTCTTTACAGTTATGCTCGCACAGAAATTTTGTTACTGGCAGAGACTACTCCAATATTAGCAGCAATACAACTGGCATTAAGACGTTCTGCTGAACTCTTGGGAGAACCTGTAGTTGTACATACACCACCCGATATCTATAGGTTATTGGATGTACAAGAATTAAATGTTGCTTCTTGGCAAATCCGGGGAATAGAAACTCAAGTACGGTATGAGCGCAGTCAAGCCTTGATGGTTCAAAATGATAAAATGGCGAACTTAGGTCGTTTAGTAGATGGGGTGGCGCACGAAATTCTAGACCCTTTAAATTTTATTTGGGGTAACTTAGCTCACGTTGGAAACTATAGTCAAGACTTAATGAAGTTGGTTGCAGCTTATGAAAAAGAAGATTTTCCTCTATCAGAAGAAATAATTCAGCTAAAACAAGAAGTTGAATTAGATTTTTTACAACAAGATTTATCAAGAGCGATCGCTAGTATCCGTGCTGGAGCAGAAAGATTAAAAAAGTTGGTAACTGGATTACAAAATTTTTGTCATATTGATGAAGTGTATCCAAAACCTGCCGATATACACGCCAATTTAGACAGCATAATATTATTAATCAATAGCAGAATTACTGGAGAAATCGAAATAGTTAGAAATTACGGTCATCTCCCACCCATATCTTGCTTTATTGGGCAATTAAATCAAGTATTTATGAACATACTGAGCCAATCTGTGGATACACTGCTAAATGAAGCAGTGAGACAGCAAATGCATTTAGAAACTACAGCCACGGCTCAAAAGCCAAAAATTGAAATTACAACTCAAGTCATTTCGCGCAAAGTTAACCTATCAGATACACTAGATTCTCGTTGGGTATCTATTTGTATTGCTGATAATAGTCCAGGAATGTCTCAAGAATTACAGCAACAAATTATAGATTCTTTTTCCATAGCAAAACGTGCTGATAAAGAAACTAATTTATCAGTCAGCTATCGAATTGTTAAAGCAAGACATGGTGGTGAATTAAATTTGCATTCAGAACTTGGTAAAGGTACAGAATTCCAAATTCTCTTACCTTTGGCTTGAAAATGGTCATTGGTCACTGGTCAGGTGGTCACTGTTAATTTCTTAACATACACCCGATCGCAACGAGCTGTTTCTACACCTGATGCTTTTTCATACCCATTATTTTCATAAAGTCGAACAGCCTCTACTAAAACACTAGCAGTTTCAATCCAAATTTCTTGAAAGCCACGAGAAATAATTGCAGCCTCTAACTGTTGTAACAAATATTTCCCTAGTCCAAAACCTCTAGCTTTTGGTAAAAGATACATCTTACGAATTTCTACAGCTTTTTCCCCTCGCTTAATAGGGTAATAAGCTGCAGTTCCTACAACTTGGTTTTGATGCTCGATAACCCAGAACTCACCCCCAACCGCCACATAACATTCTTCTACCTGCACTACATCTCGATCGGCTCCATTAGGTTCCCAATTCAAACCATAATCTGCTAGTACAGATCTAATAATATTTGTAGCAGAAGTGCGATCGCGCTCCTCCCAATGACGAACTACAAAATCTTGATAATATTTTTTCATTGATTTCACAAATCAAATAGGATTGCTATATACCAATTTGAATGAAAAATGCGACAGATGTTTGACTCAAATCAAGTCTAAACGAATTTCTCAATCCAAAATCCACGCATCTAAAATCCAAAATAGTATTAACTATGAATTCGCGGTTCTCGGTGTAAAGTCGCCAATAATTCACTTTCCACAAATGCTAATTCATCTAGTCTTTGTCTGACCAGTTCGCGATCGAAGTAAGTATCCGCAAGTACCCAATAAGTACCATAGTGACGAGCTTCAGATGCCATTAGGCTGCGGTAAAATTTTGCTAATTCCGGTTCCGAGCAGTGAACTGCTAGCAATCCCAAACGTTCGTGACTACGAGCTTCAATTAAACCACTGATTAGCAGAGAGTCTAAAAACCTTTCTGGTTCTTGCGAGCGAATTTGCGATTTTAAACCCGCACCATAAGGCGGTGGCTGCAATGGACGCAAAGGAATACCCCGTTTTTCCAACCATTGATTGACAAGTTCAAAATGTTCTAATTCTTCACGAGCAATTTTGGTTAACTCTCGTACCATTTTGGCATTAGAAGGATAGCGAAATATCATGTTCAAGGCAACTCCTGCTGCTTTTCGCTCGCATTGGGAGTGATCGAGGAGAATAGTGTCTAGATTTGCAACAGCCTGTTCCACCCATGCAGAACTTGTTGGTTGTTTGAGAGCGTTAATTGTAGACAGTTCAGATGAAAGCACAATAAAAGGTCAAAAACTCGACTTACATAATATATAGTTACAAATTTCTTAGGAAACGCAAAGGCAATTGGGATGTAAAGGAAATAAAAGAGAATTACACAAATAAATCACCAGACCGGGGGAAGTTACTAAGTAGGGTTGATTTGCGTATGTTCAACCGGATGTCATTACTGGAGTTTAGACTATGACAATAGCAGGCAATTTCCGTCGATCTGGTGGTTGTTGAGCGGATAACCCGCCGTTCGTACAAAAGTAAAGGGTTTAGTTAACATAGAACATTTCCTGAATCCCTTGTTGTATTAATAATCACGTTTTAAGTTGGGTACTTAAATGTGAAGTATTAAGAACAAAAATGAAGAATTATCAGATGCCAAATTTAAACCTGTGATGTTAGTCTGTCTTAACTGCACTCTATCTCAGGAAATATATATAAATATGTATTTTCACTATTTAAATCTATATTTAGATAGTAGACAAATGAGAAAGTAGCAAAAAATACATTATATGTGCATCGCAAAAGAATGCAAAAACTATGAATACAGAACGCTATCACCTTGCCCAAGTAAACACCGCAACTCTACGTGCGCCACTAGATTCTCCAGAAATGGCAGAGTTCGTCGCACAAATTGAAAGTATTAACGCGATCGCCGATGCCGATCCTGGTTTTGTATGGCGTTTACGAAGTGAAGGTGCAAATGATGCCACTAGTATCCGTGCTTTTGATGACGAGAGAATTTTAATTACTCTCACAGTTTGGAAATCTCTAGAAGCCCTCTCAAACTACGTATATCGTGGTGCTCATGGAAATATAATGCGCGATCGCCGTCGTTGGTTTGAAAAAGTCGAGCAACCCATCCTAGCATTATGGTGGGTTCCGGCGGGACACACTCCCACAGTTGCTGAAGCCAAAGAGCGACTAGAGCATTTGCGACTTTATGGTTCAACCCCGATTGCTTTCTCCTTCGGCAAACCATTTCCCCAACCTGAAATCGAAACGATAATATTACGTAGTACAGCATCCACACGCTAAACGAGAAATTTGTCTTTTCAACTCATCTTTCTTGGTCTTTAAAAATAGATGGTAAATCTCGGCGAGCATTAATTACTCGAAGAATTTCAACGCCATCATCCAAAACTCTGTAAAAAATAATATACCTATCTAACAGTAAACCACGTAAATCAGGACGGATTTCTGCATAGCTCCTACCCATGTTAGGAAAATTTATTAATTACTCGCAGCGACGCTCGAATTTGCGGAAAAATTGTTCTCCAGCCTCGACATTATTAATGGTAAAGTAGTCAACAATTTCTTTGAGATCTTGGGTTACCAGAATGTTAATCAAATAGCGACGATTCATTCTTGCGCCTCACGTACTTGCTGAAAATGTGACAGAATTTGGTTAACAAAAGTTTTTCCGTCGATGGGTGAGTGTGTTCGCTCCGAAGCGAGCGCTGCATCAATTTTTTCTCTTACAGAATTTATCCAGTCATCATCAGCTTGCTCATATTCATCAAGTAGCCTGAAAGCAAGCTCTAACAATTCTTCAGCATTGCGATACTTGCCTGTTTGCAACTTGGCTTGGATAAATTTTTCTTGCTTTGGTTTCAGTATGATGTTCATGGTATTTGATTCTACTGTTTGCTTTGTATTTTAAGGCAGAATCTGAAGCTAAAGAGCGGCTAGAGCATTTGTGCCTTTACAGTTCAACCTCTATTGCCTTCTCCTTTAGTAAACCATTTCCTCAACCAGACAATCGAAACGAAGACTTTGTGTAGGTTGGGTTAAGGAACGAAACCTAACGTATACAGTTGTTAGCTTTCCATGTAGCAAATCCAACCCACACAAAAATCAGCCAATCACTTCAACGCATACTCAAGGTTGTATTCAACTAATTCAATTTCATTGCCATCTGGGTCATTGACATAAATTCTATGCTTAGTTTCAGGTGCTGTCATTGTGTAGTATTCAATGCCTTCCTCATCAAGCAACTTTTTCATAACTTCACCATCTCGAATCACAAAACCAACATGATTGATACCAATCTTTTCGTAAGGTACGTGTACGCGCTCTTGATTTGCTTCATCATTAAGAGCAATATAAAATTGATTATTACCTAAATGCCTCCAGTACCTACCATTGAATACACCTTCAGCACGTACATACCAATCGGGGAATAGAGATTGATAGAACTTTTGAGTTGCATTTATATCTTTACAAGAAATATTTATGTGTTCAAAACGAAGAAGATTCATAATTTCGATCCTTTTTAAGTAAGTTTGCCATTTGTCATTTGCCATTTGTCATTTGTACTAACAACTAACAACTAACAACTATCTACCCAAGTGCAATATCCAAAAACATCATGATAACAAAGCCCAACATCACGCCAATAGTTCCCTCTTGCTCCAATCCCTTACGATGAGACTCAGGAATAATTTCATCACTGATGACAAACAACATTGTGCCTGCTGCAAATGCCATTGCCCAAGGTAAGATAAAATTGGCGATACTCACCACACCAGCACCGATCGCACCACCAATTGGTTCTACTAAACCTGTCAGTAGTGAAATCCATAAAGCATAACCTGCTGAATATTTCTCAGCAACTAAAGATAATGCGACTACCAAGCCTTCCGGAATATTTTGTAACCCAATGCCCAAGGCAACGGGAATACCATCTTTAATATTATTATTACCAAAATTAACTCCCACTGCTAATCCTTCAGGAAAGTTATGAATGGTAATTGCAGCAATAAACAACCAAGTTCGTTTGAGGTTACTCCTCCCAACATTTTCCTGCCCTTTAAAAAAATGTTCGTGGGGCAATAATTTATGTGTTAATTGCAGAAACAATCCTCCCAGCAAAATCCCAGCCACTATAATCAATGCAGCACCTGCTTGGGGATAACCTTGAGCTATGGCAGACTCAGTACCAGGTAGGATTAATGAAAATGATGTTGCTGCTAACATCACTTCGCCCCCAAACCCCAGCATGATTCCTTGCACTCTTTGCGTAAAATTTATTGGTAGTAAAATCGGCAAGGCACCGATAACAGTAGCAAGTCCTGCACCTAAACTTGCGATCGCGAAGCGCAAGCTGTACCCAGCTGATCGCGCCGAGAACAAGGGTTTCCATAGCTAGTTTTATTCCTACCATTACCTTGAGGAAGTGGGCTTGCAGTTTTTAACTGCTCTTTCTAAATCATACTCATAATGACTTCGTTTTACAATAAATGAGGTAAATGTTTTAAATATTCAAGACAGCAAAGATGTAAGGGCGCAATGCCTTGCGCCCCTACCATAACTTTCGGGTAATGGATAATTACTCCCTGGGCGTGCTCTTATGATTACCCAAACACGTAGAGTGGGCACTGCCCACCAACAGCGAATGGTGGGCAGTGCCCACCCTACAAAGAGCGATAATTTTAGAACGGAAAGGGAGTCAATATTCAAGACAGCTAATCACGGAAAAATCCCACGAGCAAGTATGAAAATATCTCCTTCCCAGTCCCCGAGCGCTAATCCCTAGTCCCCACTCTCAAAACAATCTTGCCAAAATGCGCTCCACTTTCCATATAAGCCAAAGCTTCCCGTGCTTCTTCAAAGGGGAACTCTCGGTCGATTATTGGATGTATATTATGCAAGGAAATAGCTCGATTCATTGCCTCAAACATCTCGCGACTGCCTACATAAATGCCTTGTACGCAAATACCTTTGTGTAGAATCGAGACTGTACTGGTATCAGCATTTAACCCAGTCAGGACTCCAATCAAACTAATATGTCCTCCATAGCGGACAGCACGGAGGGATTTATTGAAGGTTCCCGCCCCGCCAACTTCAATAATGCGATCGACTCCAAGTTTACCTGTGAGTTCCCAAACTCTTTCATCCCAGTCTGGTACAGTCTTGTAATTCACAACTTCCGATGCGCCCAACTGTAGCAACTTTTCTAACTTGCGATCGCTGCTAGAAGTGCCAATAACCTTAACCCCCATTGCTAAAGCAAACTGAAGCGCAAATATTGAAACTCCACCAGTTCCTTGTATCAAAATCGTATCGCCAGCTTTTAACTTACCATCCGTGACAAGAGCATTCCATGCGGTGACTGCAGCACAAGGTAGCGTTGCTGCTTCTTCATAAGAAAGAAAATCTGGAAAACGAACAACACCGTTTTGGTCGAGTACGACATACTCAGCTAAGATACCATCAATAGCACCGCCCAACGCGGACTGAGATTTTTCTGCTGAAAATTCCCCATCTATCCAAGCTTGCATGAAAATAGTTGCAACGCGATCGCCAACTTTAACTCTAGTGACTCCCTCACCAACAGCAACCACTTCCCCCGCACCATCAGAGAAAGGAACAAGTGGGAGTTTTTGTTTAGAGCCATATGCTCCTTTGACAGTTAACAAATCGCGATAATTCAGTGAAGCAGCGTGTATTTTGAGAAGGATCTGTCCCGCTTGAAGCTGAGGTTCCGGTCTATCAACCAATGTCAATGCATCAAGCCCTTTTCGAGATTGAACTTCCCAAACTTTCATTGTTCAGATACTCCTAGTTGTGCCAGGATTATTCTACAGGAACAGTTGGTGAGTCAAGTAGCTCAAAAGGCCAAGCTAAAGCTTCTAGAAAACAACCAGTTGTTAAGACGACTTTTGCGACCCATACTATGGGAAAATTAGTGTATTCGTCAAGTTCCTGAAACTGCTGCTTGAGTGCAGACCACTGAATCAAGGTTCCCAAAAGGTAAGAAATCAGCGCTACTAATACCCAGATAGACATAAAACTTCCTCTCCGTTATTTTTAGAAATGAGATTAGCTGCTTTAATTTATATTCATTGTTATCTACTCACTGGATTAGTAGAATTACGCAAAGGTATGAAAATGTGATGGCAAGACAGCTCAGACGCTTACGTGCGACTCTCTCGAACGTGCTTCTCCTGAGAAAGAAGTTTGCGAGAAATCTGTTTGCCTTTGCGATAAGCCGGGTACGGCTTGCGCCAAGGGCGATGCTGCAAAGCAGCCGCTTCGCGAACGCATTTTGTCTCACCTTGGGAACGATAGCCCTTCCCGGAAGCCTCTACCAAAAAGTAGGAGCTACCATACCAGAAAAACCCGCGCTCGCAAATCCAGTCACTCCTAATGTTGTAGACTCAAATCAAAAAAATTTATCTAATGCGCGAGACTTGCTCCAACAGGGGCGAAAACTTTACGAAGCGGGCAATTTTTCTGAAGCAGTAACGGTTTTACAACAAGCTGCTGATGCTTCCAAACTTCAGAACGATGGATTGGGACAAGCGATCGCTCTCAGCAATCTTTCATTGGCTTTGAAACAACTAGGGCAGTTAGAAAATTCATCCAAAGCAGTAGCACAAAGTCTAGAATTAGTCAAGGTAAACCAAAAAACGAGTAATTCCAAAGAGCGCTTGACAGTTTTAGCACAAATTCTAGATATTCAAGGGTCTGTACAATTAGAACAAGGCAAAGCCGAACAAGCTTTAGACTCTTGGAAAGAGGCTGCTAATACTTATAACCGAGTGGGAGATGAAGTTGGAAGAACGCGCTGTTTAATCAATCAAAGCGTTGCACAACAAAGCTTAGGGCTTTACCGACAGTCTAAAACAACCCTAGAACAAGTCAACAAAATCCTTCAAAAAGAACCAGATTCCCCCGTCAAAGCTATGGCATTGCGTAGACTTGGCGATGTTTTTCAATTAGTGGGCGATTTAGAACCCTCTCGAAAGATATTACAACAAAGTAGAGATGTGGCTCAAAAATTACAATCTTCCCCAGAAATAGCTGCTGCACTTCTGAGTTTAGGCAATATCGAACGAGCTTTAGGAAATCAAGCACGAGGTTTTTATGGAGTTACTTCGCTAGTGCAGCAACAGACTGTCATAGAGGAAAAGTCTACACCATTGCGTTGTGTCATCAGACCCCTCTCCAATGAAGAAACACAAAATTTGAAGCAGAATCGCGGGAATGCAGACACGCTAAAACGGAGACAGCGCCGCGCTTCAAGACAACGCCGTGCAGAAGAAGCCTTTGTTGAAGCCACAGCCACAGCCTCATCTCACTATCAACAGGCTGCACGGTACTATCAGGAAGCTACTACTATGTCTGCTTCTCCAACTGCACAAATTCAAGCAGAAATCAATCGCTTCAGTGTATTGTTAGAACTTCAACAATGGTCGCAAGCGGAAAGTTTATTACCTACTATCCAATCCAAACTCACAAATATACCTCTAAGCCAAACCGCAATTAACGCTCAAATCAACTTAGCTCAGAATTTAATGTGCTTAAAACAAGCTACACCGAGCAATTCACCTTCTTGGAAAGAAATTGCACAGCTTGTAGCAACATCTATACAACGAGCAAAAAGCTTAGGAGATAAGCGTTTAGAAGCTTATGCTCTTGGTGTACTTGGGGGATTGTATGTTGAATCTCAAGATAGAGCTGTAAAGACTTTGGATACAAAATCTCTACAATACGCTCAAACTTTGACAGAGCAAGCACTGACACAAGCTCAGACAGTTTCTGCTGTAGATATGATTTATCTGTGGCAATGGCAGCTAGGAAATATACTGAGAATGAAAGGAGATATTGAAGGAGCGATCGCTTCTTATACCGAGTCAGTCAATACTTTGAAATCTCTACGCAATGACTTAATCGCTCTCAACCCCAATGTTCAGTTTTCCTTTCGAGATAATGTAGAACCAGTTTACCGACAATTAGTGGACTTGCTTTTACAGAAAGGGCAAAATCAAAAAGGAGTCAGTCAAAAAAACTTAAAACAAGCCCGTGAGATTATAGAAGCACTCCAGCTCAGCGAACTCGAGAACTTTTTTCGAGAAGCTTGTTTATTACCTCAAACCAAACAAATAGATGAAGTCGTTGACAAAACCGATACAAGAGCAGCAGTTATTTATCCAATTATTTTAAAAGACCGATTAGAAGTCATTCTTAAATTACCCATGAAGAATGGACTTCTGCACTACACCACTCAGAAATCTTCTCTAGAAATAGAAAAGTCTTTAGAGAAACTACAGCAATATCTCCCAGAACCTGACAGGATGAATGATGTTAAAAAATTATCACAAGAAGTCTATAGTTGGTTAATTCAACCGCTAGAAGCAGAGTTAGAAACTAGAAAAATTAAAACGCTAGTCTTTGTTCTAGATGGTGCGTTAAGAAATATTCCAATGGCTGCCCTTTACGATGAAAAACAAAACAAGTATTTAATAGAAAAGTACGCTATTACCCTGGCTCCTGGTTTACAACTTATTGACCCCAAACCCTTACAAAAAACTCAGTTAAGTGCTTTAGCGGGGGGATTGAGCGAGCAACGCACAATCAACGGTCAAGAGTTTCCTCCTCTGGAAAACGTCAAGCTCGAATTAGCAAAAATTCAAGCGATTGTGCCAAAAACTAAAAAACTATTAAATCAAGTTTTTACCAAACCAAACCTTCAAAGCGGTGTTGATTCAGCTGCATATATTGTAGTTCACCTAGCAACTCATGGAGAATTCTCTTCCAATGCTGATAAGACATTTATTTTGACTTGGGAGACACTTCTGAAAGTTAAGGATTTCGATAATTTATTGCAACGAAGAAACCAAAGAGAGTCTAAAGCTATTGAATTGCTAGTCCTGAGTGCTTGTGAAACCGCCGCCGGAGACAGACGAGCAACATTGGGGCTTGCGGGAATCGCGGTACGAGCAGGAGCGCGTAGTACATTAGCTACATTGTGGTCGGTAGATGACCAATCCACTGCCGAGTTGATGAGCCAATTTTACCAGGAGTTAGAAAACGCCACGACGACGAAAGCAGAAGCTTTGCGTCGCGCTCAAATCGTGCTTTTAAAGAAATACAACATTCCTTATTTTTGGGCACCTTATGTGTTATTAGGAAACTGGCTCTAACCTACTTTTTGGTTTTTACTTCTCCTACAATCGGTTCTTTAGCTAAGTTCTCCAAACCAATCGATTTGAGTAAGTTAGCCCAATTGTTATTAACAGTAGGGTTTCGCGGCTCTGCAATCCGGAGTTTTGCTAATTCAGTTATGGCTGAGTGCCAAATAGCATTTTGAGAATAAATGGTAATGCGCGAAAGTGGTGCTGTTGCTACTTTAAGTTGGTTTTCTATTTGCGGTCTGAGCGTTACTCTTTGTACTAAACCGTAAACAAAATCTGATTCTTTGGGAGAAGTTTGTAAATTTGGCATTTTACAATATAGTTTAAAGTACCATTTATACTTTTTGTTTGGTACTAATGAGATCTCAGGTGGAACGGTCACGCTGACTATGCCTTGTCCCTTTGGTAGTGTAAAAGGAGTTCTGTAAACGTCGTTGTTTGCTTCGTCTTGTAACGAAAATTCTCCTGAATCTATAGCTTCAGACTTATAAGGTACAAAAAACCAGAAGGTAGGGTTTTCTTCAACCGACAAGGTGATGTTATTAGAAGGTACGAGTGCAGTTAGAGGTGTACTTACAGCAGGGCAAGTGCCACGGCTTCCCGTTCCCGTCCTTCTACTAGGTCTACCTTGGCTCGAACCATCATCTTGGGTTGGTGGAGGTACTCTTGTTGAAGTATTTGAATTTTTACTCGCTTTTACGCTAGGTTGTGCAAGTATGGAAGTGGAATAACTTATGAAACTAAGTAATGTCAAAGTCATGAGGAAAAAGGGTTTGAGCTTGTGCATGAGTAACTTAGTCGTAGTCGTGTTTGTTTTTGCGTGCAAGTGCGCGAACCGCAAACTTGTCAGTAGATGTTGGTGAAAGTTCATGTTTTTTCTGAAAAAACATGAAAAATATATACATTCTGTAATCTTTTCTATCGTAATACTACTTAACTTAAGCTAGTTAAGGGTAAATCAACAGAATTTGCAAAAACTAGAACTTCCGCACGGATAGAAGTGTGTTATAAGTATAATCGCTTTAAACTGACTTGGATAATTCCTCACTGTTTGGATCGTTCCAAATGCAAACCAATTTGTCATTAACTTCTATCCATGTAGCGACTAATCCTCTTTGGCGAGGAGGTGTAGATATTAACGGATTAGAAGTAGTATTCAATTGCGATTGATGAGCAATTGTGGAATTCATAGTGATACCTCTTGGAATGATAGAAAGCAGAATGAATGTAAAAATTTGAAAAACATTCACTGTTGAAGGTTAATTATTGGAAAAGCCTTCTTTCCTTATGTTCTATTAATAGGGACGGTCGCGATCGCTTTATGCACGAGAGCATTCCAATTTGGAACAAACACGCCCGCGATTGAAATCGCGGCTATACAAACTAAGTCCGCATAGGCGGACTTAAATATTAAGTTCACGTAGGTGAACTTTGTTTGTGTAGCTTCAGAATAGAATTCTGAAGGCATATTTGCACTCGTAGGGATGTTCCCTTATGCGCTCAAGGAATAGAAATAGTAAAAATAGTACTCAAGCTCACTGGAATAGATTGTGTTTACTAGCAATTTGAAAAAAGATTATTTATGCATTGCATAATAAGACCTAAGATCCTCCCATTAAGAAATTAGAAATACATGAAGATATAGCAATCAGTAGCTCGAGCGCTGACTAACGTTAGTGTAGACCGAGACGGATTCCTAATTTTTGAAAGACTTGTGTGTACACCATAGCCTTTTTAAGAGGGGTTAGGGGGATCTTGATACAACGGTAGACTTTACAAACATCCTTTACAATCTCTTGCTCCGTAGTTCAGTATAAGTTGTCACGCCTGCACCTGTAGCAAGTAATGCCAATGCTGACGGAACTAATGGCATCCAACCTCCTTTTATCAAAAAAGTTAAGCAAACCCCATTTAAGATACCAACACCAATGATTCCGGCTATTCCTACATATAAAGGCGATCGCAATCGGCAAGCAATAATACCGCTAATCCCAGACCAACTCCAAATCCAGACGATTTCGCCCCATTTAGGTAAAAACCACACTAATGGACGGTTATCTAATACAGCACTCAGAATTTGACTCACCATATGTGCTTGAGTGACTACCCCTGCCATGGGTTCATGAGGCCAGCGACCAGCAGTATAGGGCGTAGACAAATAATCGTGAAAACTTTCAGCAGTTGTACCAATGAGAACAACACGATTTTCCACTAAATCGGGAGTCACTTTATGACTAAGGACATCGTTTAAAGTCACTTGCGTAGCAACCGAGGGTGTTGCACGCCAGTTGAGCATCGCTTGGTGACCGAGACGATCTATTCCGCGATAGCCGCCACTGTTTTCTTTTAAGTTTTGAAAAGTAACGCCACCGAATTGCCAGTTTTTTTCTGGAGTTAGTTTGGGTCGAATACCTTCGTAAGCTAAGTAACGAGCTGCTAATTGAAAGCTCAAAGACTTGTCAGTATTGCACAACCCTAGAGGAGCCATTGCCAACAGTTGACGGCGAAGAATGCCATCCGGATCGAGTACAACATCACTAAAACCCAAGCGTTCTTTAGCGACGACTTCAGGAGGTGGTGCAATACCTAGATTTCTGTTTTCTTCGCCAACTTTGCATATAGCAATAAAGTTACTGCTTGTTCGCATTGTCTTGGCTAAATCTGCATATTTGGGTTTTACAGGGTTTTCGCGATAAATATCTAGACCGATCGCACGGGGTTTAAATTGCTCTAGTTTTGCTACGAGTTGAGCAAGGGAACGATCTGATATTGATGCTCCAAGTCTTTCGCTAGCAGGCTGAGATTGAACATCAGCTTCAGTAATAGTAACAAGAAGAATACGCGGGTCTGGTTTTTCTTGGGGACGCTGACGCATCAAAGCATCAAAAGCTAGTAGTTCCCACGACTGAAATATTCCTAACTCTCGCATACCTATTATTAACAATGTTATCAACAGACTTACTTTCAAGACTAAAGAAACACTTTGTCGGATTGGTAAGAGAGTGCGATCGCGACTTTCTTGAACTTGAGGCCAAATGAAAGGTGTTGCCGTGGGATTTTGGCAAATTACAGGTAACCAGCTCGCACAAGGAAATTCATTTTCTAGACCTTGTAACCTCCCTTGAGCTTCTCGCACTGCCAGATAAAACGGTTCTCCAAAGGCATAGGCTTCTAAAAAATGCTTTAAAAATTCTTGAGCAACTCTATCTGCTACTGGCTCTCGCATCACAATCATTTGAGGTATGTGTAATGAAGCGAGTTGTTGAGCGATTCCCAATCCGTCACAGGAGTTAAAAATTGCTAACTTTAAACCCCTCACTATTGCTGCTTTTAAAGCATTTTTTAATTGAGGAATCGTTAAACTGTCACGTTTATTAATATAAATTCGCCCTATTTCTCCATCAGATTGGCTCGAACTATGACCAGCAAAGAAAAGAATGTCCCAGCCTTCTTTATGCCAAAGCCATCGGTCTAATTCTTGACGCTGCGGTTCAACCAGAAAAACCGTTTTGGCTCCTGGAATTTTCTCAAGCATGGCTCGGTCTTGATTGACATCGATTCCTTCACTATTGCCTAAAACTGCTAAAATTCTGACTGGAGGTTTTGGATGTTCGCTTAATAGTTGAACGCGCTCAAACTCTGGTACGCTTAAGCATAAAACTGCATTTTGATAATCTTCAAAAAAATCCCACAGATGCCAAGGAAGACGCCGAACTAAGTCTGATTCTGTTTCGATAATGACTCGAATTTCGTCATCTGAAGCTAACTTTGTGCGTAATTTTTGCTCGATATTGCGAAATAACTTTGATTGCAGCCAAAGATTAATTCTTTTTTGTAATCCATCGCATAAGTTAGAAAATTCAACAGTAGAAACATTAGTTACATCTTCTTCATCAATTTCAATGTCTTTATCAATATCAATACTTCTGGGCCAACCTAAGCGATGATAGAGGGATTCATAGAGCAAATTATAAAGCAACTGCCAGCTTCTGTATAATTCTATAAGTTCGGGTGCGGCTGGTAACGCACCTGTAAATTGCATTGGAACGCGATCGAGATCTTCCCATAACTGAACTATGACAGTGGGAAAGCCCTTTTTCAGATCGCCTTTTCCTAAATTTAATACAACAAGCTTACTCATGGCAATTTGCCGACAGTGGTTCAAGCACAAAATCTTCTCTTATGCTGACATCACCGAGGGCTACTTGGAGCGTAAATTTTGCTCCCGAGCGAAATCTAAATCGTTTGAGCTGGATGTAATTGTCTTGACATCGAGATTTTGCGTCTTGAAGAGATTGCCCTGAAGCAGAAAGCAAGGCTAATTTGAGATTGGGTGGTAAGTAAGTTTCTTCATGTGCTGGATAGACTTGTACGCGAATACTAACTTTGTCATCCTCCTCTCGATTGAGACCAACTAACAGCACAACAGCTTGACCTCGCAAGTGCATCCCTAGATCGATTAATTTAGCTCCCTTGACATTTACCTTGTGCAATCCAGAGTCACTTCTAAATTGAGCCGCCAATATCATCTGCTTTGGATACAGCATTGACTCCACAGATTGCCACCCTCTATCGAATACTTGTTGAAACCATTGGCTTAAGTTGTTTGCTCCAACTTTGTCGTCTCCTACCACATTGACTTGAGAACAAGCAAGGCGTCGTCGATATAATTCCTTCCGATTGTCTGCTGATGCTAACAACGCCGCCCACATCTCAAAGGGAACATCAAGACGAGGTGAATAAGGCGTGTATTGACTTAGTTGTGCCAGTAGTTTTTCAGTTTGTTGAGTTGATAACCCGAGCAATGGTTTACCTTCTGGTTGCTTGTTAGGATACAGCGATCGCGCCACCCATAACACATTCAAATCTTCAATTAAACCTTCTCTATTGACAGAGTAAGTTCGATCCCTTTCGTCATAGTCAGCTTCTGCTCTAACTTGTTCATAGGTTGCATAACCCCATACTCGCAACCAGTTTTCTGTTAAGTTTAACTGCACGGGCAAATAATAATATGCCGTCCAGTTAGGAATATCCACCCATTCTTGCGGAATCCGAAATTCTGGAAGATCGCTTTTATCAGAGGGAAGCACTACCAACCGAGTTTCATCTAGAGTTAGTGCAGTGCCATTGACCACTTCCCAAAAACTTGGTAAATCGGCATGACTCGGCCAAACTTTGAGCTTTTCCTGGAAATCGGGGTCATCTTGAAGCCACTCAATCAAAGTGTTTAAACACAGACAATTTAAAAATGCAGTCCACCGAGCAGACGCATTAGAATAGAGGTGTCGAGCAGAAATTAACCATGCTTTTTCTTTTTCTTCTGGAGAAAACTCAATCCATATTTGCTCTGGATAAACCATCGTTAACTCATTCAATGTAAATACCATATTTTTTACCATATTTATTGCTCTAAGTTTTGTAACCATTCATCTACAAAAAAAGCTATTCTATGGCTAACGACTTTTAAAGAACCCGTTGCCATATTCATACTTATTTCAAGTTCTTGACAAAAAGTTTTTATCAAGTATTTTCTAACCTCTTCTATGCGATCGCGTACTTCACAGTCAGAAGTTTTGTCTTTTTCAACATTTAATTTATGATTAATAGCTAAGTCTCTTTTATTACAATTGTACTTTTTTAAAATTCTATTTAAATTGGTATATAAATTTTTCTTACAGTAAGATTGTAAGCATTCGCTCAGAGAATCTTTAATTTTTTCAATGTCTCTATCGGAAGATAGAAAAATACTTGGATAAATTTGATTCCATTCTGTTACAAAATTTTTCAAGATAGCATTATTATACCTTGCCAAATGACGAGCTACTTGATATTGTTTTTGTAATTCTGGAAACGTCTTTTCCAGAACACTTGCCATTTCCGTTTGGGTCAAATTTAATCCTTGCCAAAGTTTTAGGAGAATTTGACCTATTTCCGGTATTTCTTCAAATAATTTTGCTACAAGAGACTGTACTTGCTCTCTTTCTTCTTCCTGTATTGCAATATCTAAAGGAGTTGGTTTGAAATCAAATATATTCTCGGAATTCTCCAAAGGAATAAAACGTTTAGTGCGAGAATCTCGTGCAGATTGAATACAAGTTGCAAGCATTTCTTTCACTTTTTCTTCTGAAACTGTCACTGCCGACACATCTATTCTCTTCAGCAGAAAATTGTAATAGTTAACTATTTGTTGAAGATCCCGTTCGTTGAGAGTTTCTAATCTAGAACTTCCTTGGCTTTGAGTAGGTTGAAAAATTTCATCGAAGCATTGCCAAACTAAGGAATGGAAATTAATTTGTGCTGAATTCAGCCCTTTGTCTACTAAAGCTTCTCTGATTTCTTTATGTGATACATCTTTTAAAAGACCGAGATCGGAAAATTTGTCCCTTTTTGCTTCTAGATCTTGCTTATATATTGTATTTCCAATCCATCGAACAATAGCAGTTTTTGCATAACCTTCTATATTTGTATGTGAATATTCCAAATTAAAATTTTTAAAAATTTTTTCCGGTGGGTTTACACCAGTATTTGCTATTTGAAAATATTCTTCTAATGAGTATTTATGCTGAAGTAGCTTAAAGCGATGATATGCTTTCTGAGCAGCCCAGAAGCAAGCTTCCTGTAAGTAAGCTGACAAATGTTTTCTGGCATTTGAAGGAGAATCTGTAATGCCGAGATGAGATTTTGACTTTGGGTTTTCTCCTTGATGACTGAGGAATTGATATGTTGTGGAGGACTCCTTTGTTATGGAGCTTTTATTAGTCGCTTTCTGCAAATTAGTCAGCGATATTGAGTTAGATGAAGAGACAGATTTCAAATTATTTTGAAATCTTCTTGGAATTTTCTCTTCGTCATTTGCCACACTTTGAATATTCTGTGCTTGAGATGCCTGTTTCAAAATTTTCAAGAAGTGTATTGACCAAAATTTTTCTTTCGCCTCTGGTTCTAACTGGACTAGCTGTTTCATATGACGTTCTAATCTAGAATCAACTATCCAAACGAGGTTATGGTTACTTTTGTTGTCTCGAAAACTCAGAAACGTTGAAAATTTTTGCACAAGATCTTCACGTTTTCTCATAACTTACCCTATGATTGCAACTACTTGAGTTGGCGCGTTCGCCAGAAACCAAGAGCGCTCTTGGTTGACTTAGATTATCATTCAAACACGGGTTATAACCTCCTGAGTCAGAAAGCATCATTTACTTATGGGTAGCGCCAGCTAGTGATTATGCACATAGCTTGCCCTCACCCTCTGCCTTTCTTCTGGTAATAATGGTTTTAGAGACGATGAGTCATGTTTTGCGGGATATTAGAAATTAGATATGTCATTATCATCTTCTGAAGAACAACGATTTTCACCCCTTTGGCGTCAAGTGACGAGCCATGTTTTGGTAGCAATCTTGAGTATTGGCTTGACTTTGACAACTTTGTGGGCATTTCCTAACCTGCCAATTCTAGGGCGATCGTCTCTTTCCAGTATTACCACACCAAGTACTACTGAAGTAGAAGCGATAAGCCGGGTACGGCTTGCGCCAAGGGCGATCGCACCAGAAAACGCACCTCCTGTAGAATCTCAAAAAGCAGCTATTCGTAGTTTTGTGAGTACAGCTGTTAATAAAGTTGGACCCGCTGTTGTACGCATCGATACAGAGCGTACCATCACAATGCGTGCTCCTGACCCATTTTTTGGTGACCCTTTCTTCCGAGAATTTTTTGGAGACGATTTTTCTAGAGCACCTCAAGAATACCGACAAAGAGGTGAAGGCTCTGGTTTTATCGTTGATTCTAATGGTATAATTATTACAAACGCTCACGTAGTGAGTGGTGCTGATTCTGTCACCGTCACCTTGAAAGACGGGCGCAAGCTTAAAGGAGAAGTGCGTGGGGTAGATGAACCCTCAGATTTAGCTGTTGTAAAAATTAAAGGAAAAAATCTCCCCGTTGCGACTTTGGGCAATTCTCAAGATTTGCAGGTAGGAGATTGGGCAATAGCAGTCGGTAATCCATTAGGTTTAGATAATACTGTAACATTGGGTATCATTAGCACCTTAAACCGCTCTAGCGCTCAAGTTGGAATCCCTGATAAACGGTTAGATTTTATACAAACAGATGCTGCTATCAATCCCGGTAACTCTGGCGGTCCCTTAGTTAACGAGCAAGGAGAAGTTATCGGTATCAATACTGCTATTCGTGCTGATGCTCAAGGAATTGGGTTTGCGATTCCCATTGATAAAGCCAAGTTAATTAAAGATACCTTAGCGCGTGGTGAAAAAATCTCCCATCCTTATATTGGTGTTCGCATGGTAAGTTTGACACCAGAACAGGCAAAACAAATTAATAGCGATCCGAATTCCACTTTGGCTGTACCGGAAGTCAATGGCGTGTTAGTTATGCAAGTCCTACCCAACAGCCCAGCCGCCTCTGCTGGGTTGCGTCGAGGTGATGTCATCACTCAAGTTGACGAACAAAAAGTAACTTCTGCCGAACAATTGCAAAACTTGGTAGAAAAAAGCCGAGTCAACCAGCCCTTGCAATTAATAGTAATGCGGGGCGATCGAACTCAGGAGTTTACCGTGCGTCCGGGCGAACTTAGAGACGCTGGAAACCAGTGACCCTTACGGGTTCGCCAGTCGCCTACGGCGGGAGACCCGCCTGCAGCGCTGGACTCACCAGTAACCAGTGACCCTTACGGGTTCGCCAGTCGCCTACGGCGGGAGACCCGCCTGCAGCGCTGGACTCACCAGTGACCAGTGACCAGTGACCAGCGAATAATTCGTTTGTCTCTCGTTCCCAGCCAGAGGCTGGGAATACATTACTAGAGGCTCCGCCTCGCTTGTT
Source organism: Scytonema hankhaensis NUACC26 (assembly GCF_045865695.1). Taxonomy (NCBI): domain Bacteria; kingdom Bacillati; phylum Cyanobacteriota; class Cyanophyceae; order Nostocales; family Scytonemataceae; genus Scytonema; species Scytonema hankhaensis. Next base: position 12,841 of record NZ_BAACAP010000179.1, on the reverse strand, counting down.
AGAGCTAACTACTAACTACTGGAGGTATCCAAACAGTGAAGATTGAACCGACGCCTACGGTTGACTCTACTTCAATGCGACCTCGATGAAGTTCTACAAGCTGTTTGGTCAATGCTAAACCCAATCCAGTTCCTCCATAACGGCGACGGTAAGGTGTATCGAGTTGGTGGAATTTCTCAAATAGGAGTGACAATTGATCTTCTGGAATACCAATACCTGTATCCTCGACTTGAAAGACTGCATTTTCGTCTTCTATCCAGAGGCGTAATGTAACGTTGCCTCCTTCTGGTGTAAACTTGATGGCATTAGTTAGCAAATTCCACAGAATTTGTTGTATTCTCCTCGCATCAGCCGTAAAGCGATCGCATTCTCCATTAATTTGCAAATCCAGTTTCAAATTCACTCTTTTGATAGTTGCTTTTTCTTTTAATCTGTTAACTGTAGATTCTGCTACGTCAATCAATGAAAAGCTTGTTATATTTAGGACTGCTTTACCTGCTTCTATTTGAGAGAGTTCGAGAATATCGTTAATCATCTCTAATAAATGCTCGCCGCTATCATGGATTGTCTGTAAATAATCTCGTTGACGCTTTGTTAACTCACCAAAAGACCAACGTAGTAAAGTGGAAGACATCCCAATAACATAAGTTAAAGGTGTCAGTAGTTCGTGACTCATAGTGGCGAGGAACTCACTTCTTAAACGACTAGCAGCTTCTGCAGCAACGAGAGCATCGTGTAAAGCGACTGTACGCTCGACAACACGTTCTTCCAAAGTTTGTTTTTCTTTGGTGAGAGAACGCATTAACTCGGATTGATAGATTGCGATCGCTAATTGTTCCGCCACAGATGTCAACAGAATTTTTTCACTTTCACTCCAAGAACGAGGGCGATCGCATTGATGAGCAATCAGCAAGCCCCAAAGTTTTTCTTCAAAAACAATCGGTGAAGCTAATTTTGCCCGGATTTTAGCATTTCTTAAAAACTCTAACAAACACTCTTCTAAAACATATGTTTTTTCTACGTCATCCACACACAACGTATAACCTTGTTTGTACTTTTCCCAACATTGATTTGGTTGAATAAAACAAGTTTTTTCCATGTAATGCAAAACTGATGGAATAGCGTCATGAGCGCGAACTTCATACACCACACAACCCGTATTGTTTTCCAAGTCTTCCTTTAGAGAATGCGGAGTTGAAAAAAGCGTATAGTTCGGGAGAGACAAAGGAGAGTGTTGTTCGTGAGTTATAGTCTCTTGACTTTTAGCAATAGAATACTCAAATTTATATATCACCAGTCTGTCTAATTCCAAAAATTCTCTAACTTGTGCAACTGCCGTAGACATAATGACTGGTAAGTCCAAACTTTTACGAATTTGAGTTGTTACCTGATTTAACAACTTCTCTTGAGCTATTTGTTTTTCCAGAGCTTTTTCCACAGGTTGACAGACAGAAACATAAGGGGAATTTACAGCTAATTCTGTCTCCACTTGATTTTTTGGCAAAAGCTCTCTTAACAAGAATAACGTGAATTTGCTTTGTAATGTAGCATCATTATTAGCAATAGGAAGTTGACAGAACTGTTCCAAAGTTTGATATGTTTGGGAATCTCGGTCGAACAAACCTTTCAAATTTGCTAGAAAAGAGACAATTTCTTCTAAATTAAATGTTAAATAACAATTCAGTAGAGAATCACTAGAAGAGGATAAGAAAGACGTTGCGGAAGTCATAGGCTGTGAAGATCTTGTCAGATGTGCCTTATCCCCCGTGTCCTGTAAAGAAGTTCCTACTAAAAGCGCACTAAACTGTTGGGATACCAACACAGTAAAACGTTGTGCTTGCCATTCCGAAGGTACATTGATCGCAACAAGCGCGGATTCTGTAAGAAGTAGAGATGGCTTTCCCACTGATTGAGCCATTTGCAACAGCAACTCCCCAAACCGAACAAATGTACTATTGCGTATGGTACGAGAGAAGCTCAAATCAGAAGAAATAGACATTGTTTACAATCTAGCGCGAGAGGGTTTTTGCAGTTGCTTGAAAATTTGCCACTGTATCCTAACCAACAGTTTAAAACGGTTGTTAGGGACTATGTATCGTAATTAATGCAAAATTAAGAGGATGGAACCCTCAATCAGAAGAGATAATTTTTTTAGAACAGGCTCCACTCTCATAGTTCGCTCTTGGGCTTATGGATTAGAAGTCGTGCAGGAGATTGTGCGACGTAATAAAGGTCTACTCTAATTGTAATCGTAAGAGACAACCATACCTCGCTAGCAGCGCAAGTCTATTATGAAACGGATTTTTTAACAAAATTCGGTTTAACTCGATTGAAGGCAAGAGCGTGACAAGCAAAGCATAACCGTTTCAGCCGTATTGTATTTCTACAAGCGTATCAGCGCGGTTTATGGCAAGATGTATGTATATCAACACTGGAAAATTTAACACACTTAGTCCATCAAGCCGCGATCGGCCATAGAAGAAGAAAAATAGGTGGTTTAGAAAGAAATTATGGAGAATCTTGCGTATCTGTATGCAGCTTCTGTCTACGAAGATCTGCCTTCCAGTGAAATTATCTCTGTCAGCAGTTTGTTTGACAAGGCAGCAGTTCCTGACTGGAACCGTCTCTCTGGTAAGGCGTGGAAGTATATGTTACCTCTTGCCCTTATCTTGTCTGTGCTCAATGCGTACAGTAGTGCTTTAGCATTACAACAAGGTGATAAGGGTCCTTCTGTCAGAAATTTACAAAACGAATTAAAAAAGACAGGCTTTTATCAAGCTCCCATCACACAAGTGTATGATGTTTCCACAGAGCAAGCTGTCCGGCGCTTCCAAAAAGCAGCTGGTTTAGAAGTTACTGGTGTTGCAGGACCAGTGACTATACAAAAGTTAGATGGTTGGGAAGTGACACAAGAGAATACCCAAGCCGAAAAACCCAGCGCTGAGAGTTCTACAGCCAAAAAACCTAGCCGCCAGAATACCCCCCAAGCTAGAAAACCGAATGCTGAGAGTTCTGTAGCGAAAAAACCTAGCCGCCAGAATTCACAAGCTAAAAAAACCAGTGTTGAAAATTCTCAAGCTGAAAAACCTTCTGGTGAGGTAACTGTCGCCGCTAAGCGTCGCGATACCAACCTCCTGCAACGGGGAGATGAAGGTGAAGAGGTGAAAACCTTGCAAGAAAGATTGCGCGTTGCTGGTTTTTACTACGGTAACTCAACGGGAATTTATGGTCCTATTACTGAAGATGCAGTAAAACGTTTCCAAGAAGCTTATAAATTAGACGTTGATGGTATCGTAGGACCAGCTACGCAAAGAAGATTACCTCCAACAGGTATTGGTACTGGTGAAGAGACTACCAGACGAGGTATAAGTCAAGACAAGCTACGCCTAAATGATAGCGGAGAAGCTGTCAGAGTGCTGCAAGAACAGTTAATCAAAGCGGGCTATTTGCAGGGGGAACCAAACGGTTACTTTGGACCTTACACGGCTGATGCTGTTAAGAGATTTCAAGCCAAGAATTACCTAGCACCTAGTGGTATTGCTGGTCCCACAACTCGTGCTAAATTACACGATTTGGTTAGCTCTAGTGCTAAAAGTGACTTTGATACTCTGGAAATACAGAGACGATTGCAATCGCGAGGTTTCTACAAAGGCAATCTGAATGGTGTTATGGGGAATGAAACAAAGCAAGCGATTAAACAAGCTCAAGAATTCTATGGTATTAGCTTGAGTGATGTGAGAAGCGGACGCTTTTAATTAACATCCGCTTCGGGTGTTTGCCGGTCTTCATGCTTGCGCCTGTCACCTAAAATTCCAGAACATATCTACCGGAGTGCTAAAGGGGCATTAATGACCTTTGGCACTTGGGACAAATTGCATGAATTGTCAATTGACAGTCGAGTAAGTGATAACCTTCTTTTTGAGCAGTTTTTGCACCAACTTTTAAAATTGCATCGTTCTTGAACTCGATAGTCATGTTACACCTTACACATATAAGATGATGGTGGTGGTGAGGGTATGGCTGGTTGAGTTCGTAATGTTTGTGTCCTTCACCAAGTTCTAACTCTCGGAGTATACCCATCCGCGCCATTAACTTGAGAGTGCGGTAGATGGTTGATAGACTAATTCCTTCTCCTTTTACTTCCAATCTTTCATAGAGATCTTCAGCACTAAGGTGTTCTCCTTGCGGAAGGTCTTGAAAAATGTGTAGAATTGTTTCACGTTGGGGAGTTAAACGCCAGCCTCGTTCATTTAGTTCCGCCTTAAGTGAGGTTGCTGAGTAGACAGTCATGGCTATTTTTCTCAATAAAACTCATTAATTGAGAATATAGCAAATGTTCGGAGTAATTTGCAATAAAACTTGCTTGTTGAGAACATTTGTTAATCAATTGAGTATGAGTAATTGTACCCTGACGATTAGTTAACTGATTGCCGACTCCACATGGAAAGACATCCAGAAAAGTTGTGGGAAATTTGAGCTTGCCTAAATGATAATGATGTGCCACAACCTATTCAGAAATGTGGAACTGGGGAGCCAAACAGTCATTTGTTCTTTGTCATCTGTCTTTTGTAATACTTTGGCAATCAATTATATTACCAATCCCCATTGCCCCTTGTCCCCAGAGGGAACCCCGAGTTCCCCATTGCCCAATTCCTAACTTAAAGATTCTAAGTAGTCGCGGATCATGTTACGTCTCTTGGGTTGACGTAGTTTTTGCAAGGCTTTGGATTCAATTTGGCGAACTCGTTCGCGTGATAAATCGAGGGCGCGTCCAATTTCTGCTAAGGAGTAAGGATGACCGTCTGACAAACCAAAACGCATCAATATCACATCCCGTTCCCGACTGGTGAGATCTGCCAAAAGATGTTGCAAATCTTTTTGTAAAGATTCTCGCATCAACATTTGTTCTGGAGTCACGCCGTCGGTTTCGAGTAATTCTCCTAACTCCGTGTCTTTATCCTTACCAACTTTAGTTTCTAAAGAGACAGAACGAGGAACTCTTAGTAAAACTTCTCTAACTTGGGTAGGTGTCATATCTAGCTCTTGTGCTAAATCTTCTAAGGTTGGGGTACGACCTTTTTCTTGAGCAATTTTGCGCTGAGCTTTCTTGATTTTGTTTAGTTTTTCTGTAATGTGGACTGGTAGGCGGATAGTACGGCTAGAAGTTGCGATCGCCCGAGTAATTCCCTGACGAATCCACCAATAAGCATAGGTGCTGAAGCGGTAACCCTTAGTAGGGTCGAATTTTTCAACAGCTCTTTCCAAGCCAAGAGTTCCTTCTTGGACTAAATCGAGTAATTCCAAACCGCGATTTTGATATTTTTTAGCAACGGATACCACCAAGCGAAGGTTCGCCTTGATCATGTGTTCTTTGGCTTGGAGACCCTGTAACTGAATTTGCTCGAGTTCTTCAACTGTAATTTTGGCAACTTCAGCCCAACGGCGTTTTCCTTGTCCTAAGGATTGCTTGAGTTCAAACACATCTACACCAGCCTCACGCGCCCACCGTTCCAAAGAAGGGCGATGTCCCAGTGCTGATACCAATCGCTCTTGAACTTCAATAATCCGAAGATATGGAGTCAGAATTGCATCCCCTTCCTTCGCCACTTTGGCAAGAAGGATTCGCATCCGCAGGTAGCGCTGGACTTTTTGAGCTTCTGAAACTTCTTCATCGCGCCCTAACAAGCGAACCCGACCAATTTCTTGAAGATACAGACGTACTAAGTCTGTACTGCGACGGTTCGGACTTGCGCCAAGACTTACAGGGTCGGAAGCAGCCATTTCCAATTCTTCCAGTTCCTCTATCGGCAATTCACTCTCATCAACCGTGAGATCGGCGTCAAACTCTGGGCTGGACTGTTTTGACTCGTAGGTGGCATCTGCGTAAGAAAATGTTGCTGGCATAAAGTTCGTCTCAATGGCTCCAGGTAACAACAGATTTAGGTCAGCTAATTAACTGTTGCTATTGTTCCCGCGATCTTTGAAGAAATAACACGGTTAGGGGTGACCTTTAGGTTTTTTTTCAAAAAAACCGTACTGGTTTTTTTTGACACAGTACTTCCGAAGGTTCGGTTACTGAGCTTCTCCCTTTTACCAATAGCTATGAAAATTCAGAATAGGACTAGAAAAAGCGAGTTCCTTGTTTAGGATTTCAACCTTAATAATTTGGTTTTTTTACTTTGAGTGCTAAGTATAGCCATATATCGGTATAAAGTCCTAAAGGTCGTTTTCATAGTCATATCTACATGAGTGCTTAAGTAATTTCCTGAAGATTTGCTAATTTCCTCTTCACAAATAATTAGTTATGTGGTTAAAAAGTTCAGCTATTCCGGTTTAGCATTCCGCAACATTAACTCTTCTAATGCTTGCCGAGGTGTCACCTCTCGAGCCAGCAAACGATAAACTTGTTCGGTAATTGGGATAGGAATATTGTGCTGTCTAGCTCGTTCCACTAAAACGTTAGTCGTGTTAATTCCTTCTGCAGTTCCTTGTAAATGGGAAAGAATTTCTGCGAGTGTTTTATTGCCAGCTAATTGATACCCTACTTGATAATTTCTACTTAAATGACTGTTACAGGTCGCTAACAAATCGCCCAATCCAGACAAACCATAAAAAGTTTCCATTTTTGCACCCCAGTGAATGCCAATCCGAACCATTTCTGTGAGTCCACGGGTGACCAAAGCAGCTTTGGCATTGGTTCCTAATTGCAAACCATCACAAACGCCGGCTGCGATCGCAATCACATTTTTCAGGGTTCCCCCCAATTCCACACCCAAAGGATCGGAATTGGTATAAACCCGGAAACGGCTAGAAGAGAAAATAGATTGCACGAATTCCACCGCCGCCATATTTTGACTTGCGACAACTGTTGCGGCGGGTAATGCTTGTTCGATTTCTTTAGATAAATTCGGTCCTGAGAGAACAACAACAGGATGATTAGGGAAAGTTTCTTGCCAAATTTGCGAAGGCGTGCAAGTGGTTTTTGGGTCTAAGCCCTTCGTCGCCGTGACAAAAATAGTTTTTGGTGAAACCACAGCAGACTGGAGTGAAGAGGTAACGTCTCTGACACCCTTCATAGAAATAGCAGAAACAATCAGATCGGCATCTTGGACGATCTGTTCCAAGGTTGCAGCACCCTGTCGCGACCACAGGCGCACCTCATGACCGTTTGCTTTGACCAGAGTCGCTAGGACTGTCCCCCAAGCACCCGCACCCAAAATGGCAACATTTGTCATTTGTTGTTTGTTAGTTGTTAGTTGTTGGTTGTCAAAGAGTACCACTAACCACTAACCACTAACTATGTACGGGCGCTCTTGCATTGCGCCCCTACTAACCACTAACTATGTACGGGCGCTCTTGCATTGCGCCCCTACTAACCACTGACCCTTTTACCTTGGATACTGCTCCATCAGAGTTCTAACCTGTTCTGCATGATAAGAACTTCTTGTCAATGGAGAAGAAACAACTTGTAAAAACCCATGTTCTTCACCAAAGGTTCTCCAAGAATCAAATTGCTCTGGGGTGATAAATTGAGAGACTTGTAAGTGTTTTTGAGTCGGTTGGAGATATTGCCCAATCGTCAAAATATCGCAATCCACAACCCGTAAATCCCGCATGACTTGGCGAATCTCTTCATCCGTTTCGCCTAAACCCACCATAATCCCGGACTTGGTGTAAACCCCAGGTGCATAGGCGCGAGAACGTTGTAGCAATTCCATTGTCCGTTCGTAGTTTCCTTGGGGACGGACGCGACGATATAAACGAGGAACTGTTTCCGTGTTGTGATTGAGAACTTCCGGTCGTGCTTGAAGAATCAACTCTAGTGCTTCCCAATTTCCGCACAAGTCCGGGATTAAAACTTCAATAGTCGTGTGGGGAGAAACAGTGCGGATGGCTTCAATACAACGGACAAACTGCGAAGCGCCACCATCCGGTAAATCGTCTCTGTTAACAGAGGTGATGACCACATGATTGAGTTTCATCCGCCGTACTGCTTCTGCAAGTCGGTTTGGTTCTGTCGGGTCTAGAGGCTTGGGTTTTTTCTCAAAGTCAATATCGCAATAGGGACAGGCACGGGTGCAAGCCGGTCCCATAATTAAAAATGTGGCTGTACCAGCGTTAAAGCACTCCCCAATGTTCGGACAGGACGCTTCCTCACAAACCGTATTGAGGGCTAAATCCCGTAAAATTTCTTTAACGTTGCCGACACGCTCCCACTGAGGCGCTTTTACCCGCAACCAGTCTGGCTTTACAGTCACAGTTTGTTTCTACCACTCTAGATATACACAATTTATGTTAGCAAGGTTTATGAGATGCCATGCACGGAATTTTTCAATCTGGTTTTGTCATTTATTCAGTTGCTGTGATATGCTTATATTAGCATTTTATTGCCGGGATGTAGCGCAGCTTGGTAGCGCACTTCGTTCGGGACGAAGGGGTCGCTGGTTCGAATCCAGTCATCCCGATTTTTAATTGTTGTCAATTGTCAAATTATTAGACCGCGTTGACAAATTGGTGTCCGTATTGTCAAATTGGCGTTGCATAAATGTGGGATGAATCAGCTAAGTACAGGTATTTCTCTATACTTCAAGTAGTGTAGTAACAGTTTGACTGAGTATTTAAGCATATCTACCCACGAGAAGCTGTTTAAGTGCTTTATATCTGCTTATTGGCCTGATTGGGAGGAAAGGGAGATGAAGTTACAAGGGTTTGTGGGGTAGAACCACAAATACTTATAAAGGTTTGATGTAGTATACAGCTATGATACGGAAAATAACGTTAAAGTCATGTAGACTATTTATGGCTACTAAAATTTTAGTCATAAGTTTTTAACGGTTTCTAAATTAATGAAACATGAGATTTCCTAATCCACCCATAACTGAAGCTATTTTTGATATAACAGTCAATCTTCGTGATGATTTTCATTATGAAGAACTTTTGATTTTTCAAGAAGATATAAAAGAATCTTTCCCGAATATTCAAAAGAAAATAGCGCTTCAAGGAGGTTTTGAATTAAATTTAGAAAAGCCGGAAGAAATAAATCCTCGGTTATTTTCAATGTCCAATCAACCGGAAGGATATATTTTTATTTCTAATGACCAAGAAAAAATAATTCAAGCTAAATTACAGGGATTTACGTTTAGTAAATTGAAACCTTATCAAAGCTGGAAAGATTTTTATGGAGAAGCATATGAACTATGGCAAAAATATGTTGAAATTACGTCCCCTTTAAAAGTAGTGCGTCTTGGTTTACGCTATGTAAATCAAATAAATATACCCCTACCGAGAGAAGGAGGAATAGAATTAAAACAATATATAAAAACATTACCAGAAATACCAAGTGATTTATCAGTAGCAATTGAAGGCTACTTTATGCAATTGGTTTTAAGTCATACACAATATCAGCCGTCTAGAGCAATTATTAATCAAACAATTGGTCAGATGCTTGAAAATCAGGAAAGTAAGAAAGCTTATCCTTTAATATTTGATATTGATGTTTTTCAAGAAGTTAATCTCGCTCCTGATGATGAAGAAATAGGAAAAATCTTTGAAGTGAATCTAAAATGTTTTAGAGAAGATATATTTTTCAAGAGTATTACAGAAAAAACAAAGGAGCTTTTTCAATGAGTACGTTACTTGCTCCAAAGAGTGGTCAGTATTTAAATCCTACATCCAGTAGTGGTAGTAGTCCTGAACACTATAAAATAGTAAAGACAGCAAGAACTGCTAATCTACATAGATTAGAGTCAATAATATGGAAATACAGTACGTCTATGTATCTGTTTTCCAGTACAGATATTTGTGACTTTGAAGACAGAGTTGAAGAAATTCGAGATGCACTAATTGAAGGTCATGCAGCTTTGTCAAAAGAAGACATTAAAATACTGCATCAAGTTATAGCAAGGCTAGATTTGTTTCGTCTACAAGCTATCGCACGGCTTCTTGCCGCTCTTTTAGAAAGTAAGTTATATTCGCAAGATGCGGCTTCAATGATTAAGATTTTATTAAAACATCCAGAAGCCGAAGTCAGATATTCAGCATTAGAGGCGATAAGTTTTGCTTTGGGTGAAGTGCAAATAGCAGAAGAAATACTTGCAGAAGGCAAAAATTTGCTTAAAAATGAAGAGAGTATATTTGTACGTGAATACTTGGAGTCATTATAAGGTGTGAGTGAAATATTGTATTACAGGGGTGTGAAAAGCCTTGCCATGTGGAAAGCAGGAACACAACAGCAGGCAATTCCATCTCCAGAACACGCTAGTAGATATTTAAGAGATATCAAGGAGGGGAAGGGATTCCCCTCCTTATGGTTAGCATCATGTCCTGAAGATTTAGAGAAAATCGCATTGGGAATGCTACTGCTGAAAGGGCATCTTGATACTGTAAACTTGATAGGATTTAAAGAGTTTTGTTTTAGTAATGTAGGGGTAATGGTAAATCAAGTTGAAGATACTAATTTTCCAATACCAACAGTTGCTTATTTACACTATGAACTCTGTACATTAGATGATGTTCAATTAAGATCTGCAATTGAATTATTTTTGAAAGGGAATGGCTCTTTTAAAGAATTCGTTAAATCCGCTCCGGATAAGAACAATATGCGTAAAATTGCCGCAAGATACATTAATGAGGTAAATCAGCAGTATCAAGCAAAGGCTAAAGAATGGGCTAAACAATACTTGGAGTGTGAAAGTTAATATCACTCTTAGTTTTAAGAAATTACTGGTATTACTAAATTTTTATACTTAATTTATACAGATTTCTGCCACCGCACTATCTCCCCAAATCTCATAAAACATCTCTGACACCACCCATCAACCCACAACGCCGGAATCTTAAACCTTGCCCCACAGTTAGGACATTCTGACAGCAAAGTTAAGTTGTGGTGAGCGCACCCTCGTGTTACCTTAAACTGCCATTCAATTTTGTGACATGACGACTCGGTATAACAAGCAGCACATAACCGAATCGGCTCAAAAGCTCACCATGCCGATCTACCAGCAATCTCAATTTATCGGTTTATTGACTATAAATCTCTTTGAAGAGAATGATTACAGAAACATTCAAAATTCCATTATGAACGGACTATCATATTTTAAAGATGATCCATAATGAATGCAGCTAAACTTATTGATGATTCACTAACAAACCGAGGGATTGATTTATGCTAATTGATAAAATCATCCAAGAACTGCAAAATATACCCGAAGACAAACTAGCAGAAATTTATGATATAGTTCACTCCTTTCGCTTAGGCTTAGAGCGAGAATTATCTGATGAAGAAACACCCACTGAAATTGTGATTGAAGGCATTCATCAAGGCATCAGAGAAGCATTAAGCGGGCAAACTCTACCCCTTTCAGAAATATGGGAAGGTATTGATGCAGAGTGAACCATCAGCGATCCAAATTGCTCTGACTCCTCGGTTTAAAAAGGATCTTCAAGAACTGGCTAAACGTTATCGTTCAATTCGTAGAGATCTCCAACCGTTAATTGAGCAACTGCAAGCAGGTGAAATTCCTGGAGACAGAATTGTTGGAGTGAAATATCAGGTTTAACCGCCCTCAACGAGATCAAAGCTCGCATTGTGGACAAACTTAGATTTCGGGTAGATGTTACAGAATTGGAGCATCCTGATGGACGAGTGTTGGTTTTTGAAGTGCCAACCCGTCCTGTCGGACAACCATTGGCATTTGATGGAGCCTACCTAATGAGAGTGGGAGAAGATTTAGTGCCGATGACACCAGATGTACTCAAGAGCATTTTTGCTGAAGATCAACAAGATTGGTTTTCCCAACCAGCCCGATGTAACGCTAGCCCTGACGATGTAATTGCCCTACTAGATACTCAAACGTACTTTGAACTGCTAAAAATTCCCTATCCGACTAGCCGCGATGCCGTCCTTGAAAGATTGCAGAGCCAACATTTAATCAAACAAACAGCACAGGGTTGGACAATCACAAACCTAGCAGCCATCCTTTTGGCAAAAAAACTGGATGCCTTTTCCCCTGCATTGGCTCGTAAAGCACCCCGTATCGTGATATATGAGGGTATCAATAAGCTGCAAACCCGTGATGACAAGACAGACAACCGAGGATATGCTGTTGGCTTTGACGGATTAGTCGATTTTGTTCACTCAGCAGCACCGCAAAATCGCTTTATTGAGGAAGTTGTGCGGGAAGAAGTAAAGATGTTCCCGAAACAGGCTCTAAGAGAACTTATTGCTAATGCTTTGATGCATCAAGATTTTCTAGCTACAGGAACTTCGGTGACGATCGAGATGTATGGCGATCGCATTGAGATATCTAATCCCGGTATCCCGCCCATTAAGGTGGAGCGATTTATTGATGAAAATCGCTCCCGTAACGAACAACTCGCCAACCTAATGCGACGTTTCGGTATATGTGAAGAAAAAGGCAGTGGCATTGACAAAGTTGTCAGCGCAGCAGAGATGTTTCAACTACCCGCACCAGATTTTCGAGTAGGTGACACACGCACTACAACAGTGCTATTTGCTCATCAGGATTTTGCTGAGATGAGCAAAACAGACCGAATTCGAGCCTGCTACCAACATTGCTGTCTGCTCTATGTCAGCAATAAACGAATGTCTAACCAAACCTTACGCGATCGATTCAGTCTAAGTGAGTCACAGGCAGCAACCGTTTCTCTAATTATAGGAGCTACCAAAGAAGCTGGCTTAATCAAGACAGACCAATCCGAATCAACCTCTAGCCGCTATGCCCGCTATCTCCCTTTTTGGGCATAAAAGTGTTTTAACGCAAATCGCGATGATTCCTTCTCAAATCCCGAAACCCTTGCCGAACCAACAAAAAAGTGTTTT
>NZ_BAACAP010000178.1:0-53029 GCF_045865695.1 Scytonema hankhaensis NUACC26 | reverse complement strand
ATAAAGTCGTAACCCCAAACGTTCTCTAAAATTTGTTCGCGGGTTAAGACTTCACGAGGATGTTCCATCAAATACTTAAGAAGTTCAAATTCTTTCATCGTCAAGTCTATTGCTTTACCATTAAGCACGACACGACGAGTCGCTATATCTAACACTAAATCCCCAAACCGTAATTGTTCGGTTGTATCGACATCTGGTTTTAAGTACAGGCGAACTAAGTTCAAAAAATCTTCCGATCTGTAAGGCTTGAGAAAATAGTCATCAGCACCTGCTTCCAGACACGCTACGCGATCGTCAACTGTATCCCGCGCCATTAATACTAATACGGGCGATCGCGCTCCTGTGCTTCTAAAATTTTTACACAATGACAACCCTGACTCTCCTGCTAACATTCGGTCGATCACAATCAAAGCGGGCTGACGTTCTCGACTGTGTTGTATACCACTTACCCCATCATGAGCCACAAGCGGCTCATAACCTGCTTCTTTTAAATCAAAAGCTAGCTGATTGGCGAGGCTTTCGTCGCTTTCAATGACTAAAACACAAGGATTATGAGCAACTGTCATATAAATTCTACACTTTAGATTCTTAGATTCAAGTAGAAATGCGATTGTGTCTTCAAAATAAAAAATCCTGATTTAATACGCTGTCTACTCAGTTGTAACACGTACAAGTATCAGCTGATAAATCAAGATAATCAGTAAATCTAACAACTAATTTTAAATTTCATCCATAGGCAGTGACCAGTCCCCAATCACCAATCCCCATTATGGTAATTCTACAGATGCTGGTTTTGCTATGTGTGGTAAACCCCAACCTAATTTTTCTCGTAATATTCTGAAAAATTCTGGAGGTTGCAAGCGGATAAATTTTGCGGTGTATTGCGATCGCTCCAAATACACTCTATCCTCTGGAAGGACATAGCATCCACCATTACCATCTACCACCATAACCAAACGAGGAGTATTGACTGGGTAGATATTAACGGGTTCGCTATCTGGAAAAACCAACGCCCTAGAAGCTAGAGAATGGGGACAAATGGGTACGAGTTGCAATACTGGTACACCAGGAGTGACGACTGGACCACCAGCACTTAAAGAATATGCTGTAGAACCAGTTGGCGTAGAGATAATTGCGCCATCCGCCGCAATATCAACTGGTGCGTGATTACCTATAGCTATTTCAAAATGACACATAGAGGTCAATGGTTCTCTATGTAGCACCATTTCATTTAAACAAAGAGCTTCCCAGATAGTAGCATCAGAGCGAAACACTTTGACAGTGAGCATGACTCTTTCTTCTACTTCATATTGACCCGTCAAAAGTTGCTCTACCGCTTGGGGTAGCTGGTTGAGGTAAGCTTCTGTCAAGAATCCCATGTGACCCGTGTTCACTGCTAGGAGTGGAATACCACTAGGAGCCACGAGACGGGACGCTGCTAAAACTGTACCATCACCGCCTAACACCACTGCAAATCTCATTTCTGAGTCAAAACCAGGAGGTGTTAGACCTTCAATTGGGGTGTGACATACGGGGCTTTCCGGAGTTGAATAGCCCAATATCCCACCGGCACCACTTGTGATGCAAACATCCCAGCCTGCAGTGGTGAACTTTTCCTTGAGTTCGATAGCGATTCGACCCGCTATCGGTTTAACGTCATTGTATATAATGCCTGCTTTGGGCACGCTCAAACATCCAATTCTTGGCGACTCGCTTTCTTTAGATTATCGTTACACATTTTGGACTATTTTTGTCCTTATGCAATTTTGTTTTTAGTCGTGGGTCAATGGTGTAACCAGGATTGACCCTCGTACTACTGACTGTTAACTTTTTTAAACGGTGTTTTCTTGGATTTTTGTTTTTTAGTGTTGGTTTGTTCGTAATCTAATTCTTTAAGCTTCTTCATTATACGGCTGAAGTACTCTTGTAAGTAAGTTTCTACAGTCGTTGTTTCGTTGGGATCTAATCCAAAGGTCGTATAAACATCATCCATAGGAGCATTTAGAGGCTTACCGCTTGCCAAAACCTCAGTAAAAGCTAGTCTATCTGCCACATTCCATCCCCATTGGAAGAACCTTAGTACGCGGCGCATAGTTCGGAGTAAGTTAACTGGCATTCTCGTTATCCTAGCTTCTTTGCCAGATAAACGTTCGCAAAGACTGATAATTTCCTCTGCACTCCAAGCACGAGTTCCAACGACAGGAAAAGCTTTTTTCTCCGTTTCTGGCACTTGTAAAGCTCGAATAGCAAATTTAGCAATATCCTGAGTGTCCATGTAGGCGATAGGTGAAGATTCACCCGTTACCCAAACAGGCTGTCTTTCTAGAACAGGAATTCCATATTGACCGATTAAGCCCTGCATGAACCCAGCCAAACGCAATATAGTGTAGTTCAAACCCGACTCTACCAAAAACAGTTCCGTACAGCGCTTGATTTCCATCAACGGCACATCTGGGTATTTATCAGCATCCAAGATGGAGAAAAAGATAAACCGCTCTACACCAGCAGCACGAGCAGCTTGAATCAGGGCAACTTTACCGTCCCAATCCACCTGTTTGATACTGAGGGAATCTGTAGGACGAGCTGTTGATGCATCAATTACTGCGGTTACACCCTCAAGTGCGGGTTTTAGAGTTTCGGGATAAGATAAGGAACCAGGTGCTAATTCCGCTCCCCACTCTTTCAAAAAAGCAGCTTTCTTGGCACTTCGCACAAGGCAACGCACTTTGTAACCCTCGTCAAGCGCACGACGAGCAACTTGCCTTCCCAAGGTGCCAGTGGCACCAACTATTAATAATGTCATGAGAGTTTGTAACAAAAATTATTATATAATATTATCAGAATAACCTAAATCAACAAAAATTTACAAAAAAAGGTACTAAGGATAGAAAGTCAGTACTTTGAACAACGAAGCTGCGTTTCATCCTTAATACTTTATAATTTCGAGGCGGTTACTCTTCTTCTGCTCCTTGAACTTTTAACAAAAATGTACCCAAAGCCCAGCCTACAAAGATTAAACCAAAAGACAGTAGAGCTGCATTTAACATTTCGCCGCTCATAACCTCAAATCTCCTTTGTAAAGTGTTTCATTAGGTTAAGTCTACCAGATGCTTGAAAGCACTCCTACTGTATTAGACTTATGTTAAGAATTATAAAGGGGGATTGGGGATTGGGCAATGGTCAGTGACCAGTGACCAGTGACCAGTGACCAGTGACCAGTGACCAGTGACAAATGACCAATGACCATATCATGCATAAACTACGTTTGGCACTAACATTAGGAGATCCTGCTGGAATTGGACCGGAAGTTATTTTAAAAGCTTTAGCAGATCCAGCAGTTAACAAAAACTGTGATGTTACGGTAGTAGGCGATCGAGATTTATTATTAAAAACTTATACAACTATCTCTGAAACCTCACATTCAAAACCATTGGTAAATCCAGAAAAACTTTCCATTCTTGATGTACCAGCAGCTTTGCCTTTTCAAGATAATATCGTTATCAGTCAGGGTAATGCCGTAAGTGGGGCAGCAAGTTTTGCTTATATGGAAGCAGCAATTAGTCATACACTTGCAGGTCAGTTTGATGCGATCGTGACAGGACCAATAGCAAAATCAGCATGGAAAGCAGCAGGATATAACTACCCAGGTCAAACTGAGCTTTTAGCAGAAAAGTCTGGTGCAAAGCGTGTGGGTATGTTGTTTGTAGCAAAATCGCCTCATACAAACTGGTTACTTCGTACATTACTGGCAACAACACATATCCCTTTGAGTCAAGTTCCGCAAGCCCTAACACCACAACTGATGACAGAAAAACTAGATTTGTTGGTAGAGTGTTTGGAAAAAGACTTTGGGTTAAAAAAAGCGAGAATTGCGATCGCAGGTTTAAACCCTCATAGTGGAGAACAGGGACAACTAGGACGAGAAGAACAAGAATGGTTAGTCTCTTGGATAGAGCAAGAACGTAAAAACCGCCCAAACTTGCAAATAGACGGTTTAATTCCACCAGATACAATGTGGGTCAAACCCGGACAAGCTTGGTACGGAAATGGCACAATCCAAAATCCTGCTGATGCTTACCTTGCCTTATACCACGACCAAGGTTTAATTCCAGTAAAACTTATGGCATTCGATCGCGCTGTCAATACATCCATAGGTTTACCTTTCATTCGGACATCCCCAGATCACGGTACAGCATTTGATATTGCAGGTAAAGGTATAGCTGATGCGACAAGTATGAAAGCAGCAATAGAACTTGCAGCGTTCTTAGCAAGCCAACGACTGCAAAAATAGGGAGTAGGGGGTAGGGGGTAGATTTAATTAATGCCCAATCCCCCATTAATGATACGATTATCCATGGAATCTTCTAGCCATTAAATTTACCCCCCTTAGTCCCCCCTTGGAAAGGGGGGAAATTGAGTTTCTTTCCGGTTCCCTCCCCTTTCTAAGGGGAGGGTTAGGGTGGGGTAAACCTAACTATAAAACGAAACTCCTATTTTATTAAAGCTTCAAACCTCGAATCGAATAATCCAACAACTCAATTGGGTGCGCGATCGCAATATCCTTACCTTGAGATTGCAATGCCTTGCGAATTTGCAAAGTACAACCGGGATTTGCAGAAGCAATCAACTCTGCACCAGTGTTTAGCAAATTCTGTGCTTTTTGTCTACCTAATTCCTCAGCCACCTCTGGCTGCAACATATTGTAAACACCTGCACTCCCACAACAGATAGCAGCATCAAGCGTCTCGCGTAACTTCACTCCAGGAATTTGCCGCAACAACTGACGCGGTTGGACGCTAATTTTTTGACCGTGTAACAAATGACAAGCATCTTGATAAACCAGAGTTAAAGGTTTGTCTGTGAGGGGAGACAACTTTGCACTCAGACCAACACTTGCCAAAAACTCCTGAACATCTCTCACCTTAGCCGCAAACTCCTTAGCTTTCTCCCGATACTCCAGGTCATCCTCCAAAATATGACCGTACTCCTTCAAAGTATGACCGCATCCGGCAGCATTAATAATAATGAAATCCACGCCAGTATCAGCAAAACTATCAATCATTTGTCTAGCTAAGGCTTTCGCCTGTTCTGTTTGTCCTTGATGTTCGGGAAGCGCCGCACAACATCCCTGACTTTTGGGAATAACCACTTCACAACCATTAGCTGTTAAAACCCTCACAGTTGCTTCATTCACCGGAGAGAAAAACAGTCTTTGCACGCAACCCAAAATCATCCCTATCCGGTAGCGTTTTTCACCTCGTGCAGGAATCACACTCGGCAAATGACTTTGAAACGATTTTAGAGTAATTTCCGGCAAAATTGACTCCATTGCTGCCAAACGAGGAGATAGCCATTTCAAAAAACCAATACTTCGTACCAGTTTTTGCAACCCCACCTTTTGATAAACAAACAATGGAATCAGCAAAATCCTCATAATATTAGGATAAGGAAACAAAGAAAAAATCAGCTTCCGAAAAAGTCGCTCGGGTAAACTACGAGGATAATTCCGTTCGACTTGGTGACGAGTAGCAGAAATCAACTTGTCATACTGCACCCCTGAAGGACAAGTCGTCACGCAAGCAAGACATCCCAAACAACTATCAAAATGCTGAGTTGTTGCTGCATTCAAAGGAATTTCACCCTGATTAATCCCATCCATCAAATAGATACGCCCTCGTGGAGAATCCATTTCCTTCCCAAGAACTCTATAACTAGGACAAGTCGAAAGACAAAACCCACAGTGAACACAAGTATCAATCAATTTCGGTTCTGGAGGATGGTTTCCATCAAACCCAACATTTTTATCCAAAAAACTTTCTGAAACTTCCATATTAAATTCCTACGCTCTTTCCCTCTCTTTCTTCGCGCCTAAATCCCACCCACAAAACGACCGGGACTAAAAATATACTCAGAATCAAACTGTTCTTTTATCTGACGCATCAACTGCAAAGCATTCCCACCATAACCCCACACATCCAAACTTTCTTTTACCTTCGCTGACGCTACCAAAACAGTTAAAAACCCGCTATTCTTTTGACACAAATTCCGTATCTCCAAAACCTTATCAATCTTTTCCCCATCAAACCGCAACACCCCCAAACCACTTGCAACATGAATCCAACCTAGTTCTGAGCGAGTTAATACCTCAACAGCAGAAGTCGGTAATACTCCTATTTTGCAAGTCATTGCGGTCGAATGAGAAAAATTATGAATTTGTTCTTGCAATCTCGACCATAAATCGGTCTCATCCGCCCCCGAAAAAAGCATCCCCTGCAAACCGAGTTGCTTACCTACTTCCAAAAGTTGATTGGACTGTTCTTTTACGCTCTCAGCAATACTTTGGAACCGAACCATCAAGCCCAATCCTTGACCAAGCCCCAACTCAGATACCAATTGAAGCGACAGTAAATCGGACTGAGTTGGCGTGAGTGCAGAACCACGCAAAATATCAGCAGCTTGAGATACTGCATCCGCATTTCCAACCAGCACGACTGTACCGGATACATCTAAAAAAGGATATAAACGAAATGTGACTCGAGCGATCGCACCTAGAGTCCCAAACGAGCCAGCAAACAACTTCATCAAGTCGTACCCGGCAACATTTTTGACTACTCGTCCTCCAGCCTTGGCTATCTTACCATCAGACCGAACAAAAGTTATACCCAATATTTGGTCGCGCACGCTGCCATAGCGCTGTCGTAAGGAACCTGTATCAGCAGTAGCAACAATACCGCCAATAGTTGCTGATGTTGGTGAAGTCGGGTCAATCGCTAGAAATTGTTTGGAGTTTGCCAAAATTTTTTGCAGGTGAGAAAATTTCATGCCTGCTTCCACTGTAACAGTCAAATCGCCAACAGCGTGTTCGAGCAGTTGGTTCATTCGTTCTGTACTGACGACGACATCTATACCCTTAGCTAATCCACCCCAGTTGAGTTTACTCCCACTCCCGCAAAGTAAAACGCGCTGCTTCTTACTATGTGCTTCTGCAATAACTGCTGCTAGTTCTTCAGTAGTGCCGGGAGAAATGATACAACCAGGAGGGCTTGAAGATGCGATCGCCTCTAATATAACTTTTTGCCTCTCGACTGGTATACTTTCCCAAGGTTTGTTCATTGTTAGTAGTTAGTGGTTAATTGTTAGTTGTTAAAAAGTACCACTAACCAGTGACCAGTGACCAGTGACCAGTGACCAGTGACCAGTGACCAGTGACCAGTGACCAGTGACCACTAACTACTAACTACTAACCACCTACCAATTGTCTATCATTTGTGGGTGCGTAGTATCCAGCACTATTAGATTGCATCATTTCCTTACCAGTAATCAACCTAGCTCCACGTTTGCGGGTGAAATAGTTCCATCCCCACTGAATCATTACCAGAAGCTTGTTGTCAAACTCAATTAAGAAATAAATGTGAACAACGAGCCAGAATAACCATGCTACAAAACCTGTAAATTTGGCAAAACCTAAGTCTACAACAGCAGCATTTTGTCCGATCACTGCTAAGCTACCCATGTCAGTGTAAGAAAACTGTGGCAGTGTCTTACCTTTCAGGCGTTGTTGAATTAATGTAGCAACATATTGTCCTTCCTGCATCGCTACAGGAGCAACACCAGGTAGGGGTTTGCCATTCTGATGGGCAAAATGTGCTAAGTCGCCAACGACAAAAATGTTGGAAAACTCTTTGATACTTAAATCTGGTTCTACAATAACTCTTCCAGCGCGATCGCACTCAACCCCAGTACGTTCTGCTAGTAACTTACCCAGAGGAGAAGCTTTGACACCAGCAGCCCACAACACTGTCTTAGCGGAAATTTGTTGGAACTCGTCTCCTTGCTTGAGGGTAATAATATCGCCTTCTATGTTTGTTACCAGTGTTTTTGTATGTACGGCAACGCCTAACTTTGTCAAAGACGCTTCTGCTTCTTTTGATAATTCTGACGCAAAAGGAGGGAGAACCCGATCCAGACCTTCTAAAAGTAAAACTTGTGCTTCCGAAGTATCGATGTTGCGGAAATCTTCCTTCATTGTATGGTAAGCCAGTTCCGCGATCGCACCTGCTAATTCTACACCTGTGGGACCACCACCAACGATGACAAAAGTTAACCATGCGCGGCGTTTTTCAGGGTCAGTTTCTTTTTCAGCTGCTTCAAACGCCATAAAAATCCGATGGCGCATCTCGATAGCATCTTCCACTGTTTTTAAACCAGGTGCAAATTCTTCCCATTGATCTTTACCAAAGTAAGAATGTTTAGCACCTGTAGCCAGGAGCAGAGAATCGTAGTGTATTGTTTCTTCGCCCAGAGTCACGAACTGTGCTTGAGGATCGATATCAGTCACTTCTCCTAGTAGTACTTTTGTATTCTTGCTCTTACTAAGAATAGAACGTAGTGGAGAGGATATATCAGCTGGGGAAACACTACCCGTAGCAACTTGGTATAACAGTGGTTGGAATAGGTGAAAATTGCGTTTATCAATTAAAGTAACTTTTACATTAGCTCGTCCCAGTGCTTTTGCGGCATATAGACCCCCAAATCCTCCGCCTACAATAACTACATGATGGGGTGGCTGACTATCAACAGTGTTCATCATAAGATTTACTTCCTAGGGTAACCCTTTGTAATCCTTCTTAACAAATTTTCAACAATCTTGTCAGAGTAGTTCTGCTTACCACAAACATATTAAGAAATGTAAAAGTTTTTGGAGATACAGTCAATTGGTAAACATAACTATATTTGTCAAAAAAATAACGCCACTAGGAACTTATCCTGTGGTTTCACGAGCCAAACCCCAAATTAATCTCCATACTAACTAATACACTTCCTCAATTGACTTTTCCAGATTCCAGAATATCTATATTTTGATACAAGATATAGCCTTGGAATTACTGTAGGCGATAGCTCTTTAAATAGGAAAATTACAACAGATAAAGTATTAAGATTTATTACAAAAAGCAACTGGAAGCTTCAAATTTTTGGAGAAGGCGGGGATCTGAACAAGCGACGAACTTGTGACTTAAAAGATCTCCCAAAATTTCTTGTGGTGCGGGCGGGGACGCCCACCACTAGCAAAAAAGATCTCCCAAAATTTCTTGTGGTGCGGGCGGGGACGCCCGCCACTAGCAAAACCAAAATTTCTTGTGGTGCGGGCGTCCCCGCCCGCCACTAGCATAAGACGGGCGAGGACGCCCATCCCACAAGATGAAGAATTTGATGCCCATCCCACAAGATGGATAATTTATTTCTTGGAAGATCCTAAGCAGACAAAGAAGCTTTGACTTGACCAAAACGACGATCGCGTCCTTGGTAACTGAGTAAAGCCTGATGAAAAGCAGCGCGATCGAAATCCGGCCAAAAAATATCAGTAAAATACAATTCTGTATAAGCCATTTGCCAGAGAAGAAAATTGCTCAATCGCATCTCACCGCTTGTGCGAATCAATAAATCTGGTTCGAGAGTCCCTGCTGTATAGAGGGTTTGTTCGATTAAACTCTCTTGAACATCTTCTAAGCTCAGTTCTCCCTGATGTACGAGTTTTGCTATCTGACGACAAGCTCTAGCGATCTCATTGCGGCTGCCATAATTAACACCGACAGTAAAATGAAGCGCTTGATTGTGCAAAGTCTCTGCCATTGAACGCTTAATCTCAGCTTGTAAGGACATAGGTAGAATTGACAAATCCCCAATAAATGAGATTCGCACCCCTTCTTGATGCATTTGGGCTAATTCTTGACGCAACAATTTTTCAAACAGAAGCATGAGAAAATTGACTTCTTCAAGAGGTCGCTGCCAATTTTCAGTAGAAAAAGCATAGGCTGTTAGTGCTTTTATTCCCCAATCTTTACAACAGCGCAACAATTCTTTCAAGGTTTTTGCACCCTGTCGGTGTCCAGCGATGCGAGGTAATCCTCGTTGGTTTGCCCATCGACCATTGCCATCCATAATGACAGCGACGTGTTGGGGTAAGCGATAGGGATCTAAATCTAAAGGTAATTTTGTCATGGTTAGTTGTTAGTGGTTAGTTGTTAGTAGTCAAGGAACTTTCAAATAAAAAATATCCAACTTTCTCTTGTGGTGCCCAGAGCAGCGCCCCTATCTCCTAGCGGAGACGCTACGCGAACGGGGTTCGCCAGTCGCCTACGGAGGGAAACCCTCCTGCAGCGCTGGCTCACCGTGCGGGGGTTTTCCCCGTTGAGGAGCCACTGCATTGCGGGGGTTCCCCCCGTTGAAGCAAGTGGCGTGCGACTGCGGAGCTTATAGCCCGCTACTGATATGGGACGGGCGAGGACGCCCGTTCCACAAGACACAAGATGGGTAATTTATTTCTTGGATATCCCTAAGTAAACAAGCCTTGTAAGTACTTTGGTGTCAAGCGATCGTTCCAAATCCATAGACGACGCATTGCGTAGCTAAAAGTAAACAAGAGAGTAAGTTTATTAGTCGAAGACCAAGAACTCCAGTTCAGTGTACCCATCATGCGTTGTAAAGTACGCATTAGGCTATTCCGGTTGTAATCTTTGTGGCGTGTTTTCAGAAGCGTCTGCCCTACCTTTATCAAAGAAGTCTCTGGAAAAGCCCAGACACCAAATCCCCAAAATTTGCTCATGTGATTAATCTCATCCTGAAGCAATTCCTCTAAAACATCTTGAAGTGCGCCTGTTGTATGCGCCATCAACCATAAATAGAGACAAGTTGCTCCGTATTCAGTTGCAACTCGGTGCAATCCATGACGATATAAGTCTTCTTGCGGGTTATCAGTGGGAAGATATCCTCTAACGGTACGGAACGTTGCAGCAATCTTCTCGCCTGTTAATTGGGAATAAACTTTCATCAAAGCAGGAGTGTGCTGACGCTCTTCTTTTTCCCACAATCCCAGTTCGATGAGATTTTCAGTTTCATCAACTGTCCCTCCTACAAATCGTGCTAGCTGAGGATGCAGGTTTTCAAGATATTGGCGACTGGTTTGAGTATATGCCCGAATGGGAGCTTCAGTGTCCATCGCTCCTTTCAAGATGGACAAAAAAACTTCTTTTTCTAAGCCTATAATTTGATTTGAGGAAATAGCTTCCCAGTTAATATATTTCCAGGGACGGGGTTGCGGATTTTCAAACTGAATTGGTAAATCTTGTAAGCGATCGCACAGTTTCTCAATAGAGAGATAATTATCTGCAAGAGAACGAATTCGATGTTGAATGTGAAAGTAGTTTGGATGAGAATAAACGAATCCTGCCAAGTCCTGAGACATTGGGCTGAGAGCGTTAATCATGTGTTTTCACTTTAATTTATTACCTCTTTGCCCAATAGCTTAAGCAATTGTAAGATTCTTTGTCAGTCGGTTGAAGTCGGGAAAAAAGTCGGATACAAGGTCACTCTATAAGACGGAAAAGTCAAAGTTCATCGTATCGACGGGGAGTATAAACCCAGCAGCCACCATCGCACTTCTGTATCCTGCGAGTTCTACTTGACCCGATAAGAATAACTGTTCGCATATCAGCGAGTTCTGATGTTAAATGTTCCAGAGTAGAAACTCGGACAGATTCTCCATCTCTACCGAGGTTACGAGCAAATACTACTGGGGTATGAGGATGCCTGTAACGCAGCAGTATCTCTCTAGCAGCTGCCAGTTGCCAGGTGCGTTGCTTTGAGACTGGGTTGTAAAAGGCAATGACGAAATCAGCCGAAGCAGCAGCATTGATTCGCTGCTCAACAATCGACCACGGTTTCAATATGTCTGAGAGGGAGATGGCGCAGAAGTCATGACCAAGCGGCGCACCAATTCTAGCGGCTGCGGCTTGCATAGCAGAAATACCTGGAGCAACTTGAATATCAATACCTTGCCATTCTGGCTTTGTCTGTTGTTCAAATACTTCAAACACGGCTGCTGCCATTGCGTAAATACCGGGATCGCCAGAGGATACGACGGCTACAAAACGTCCTTCTGCTGCTAAATCCAGCGCTATTTCTGCTCGTGCTATCTCTTCACGGTTGTCGGATTCATGCCGTCGTTTGTTCTTAGCGAAGGAACTGACTAGGTTGAGGTAAGTAGAATAACCAACTAAATCAGTGGCATTACGTAAAATTTCTTTAACTTCTGGTGACATCCAATCGCTACTCCCCGGTCCCGTACCTACGATCGCTAATCTACCTCGTGCTTTACCTGTAGTATAAATATCGATAGGTAAGGGCGCGATTGCAATAGCGCTACTGAAACCAGATGATTGTCTGTGCATCACCAAATGCCCAGAGGATGCTGCCATTGCTGCCCCTACTGCCATATCTGTAGTTTTGTTTTGTGACATAACTACAGTTAATTCATCAGTTGTAAAAAAGCGAATAGGTACATTGAGAGCATCAACGATCGCTTGTAAACTGGGTTCGGCGGTATCTAGAGTATTAGCGAAGACTCCAGCAACAGATGCCAGGGCTAAATTAGCATCACTCAGCATTTGCTGTATGAGGAAGAGTAGCTCGGAGTCACTACTACCCCTTAATTTCATACTGACTCCGATTGCCACCGTTGCAGGGTGATAAACCAAGTGCGTTGCTGTAGAAATGACTTGCTTTTCCGTAATTTCTATGACTCTTTGAGCATCAAAAGCAAAGGGTAACGAACTATTTTTCAACCAGGGTGCATTACCCTCTACCCGCACAGAATTTCCTGCCAACAAGTCGGACATGAAGGCTTTAGCATATTCAGGAGTAGCTAGACGGTAACCGAGTGGCGGATCTTCCAAGGTGATGCCAAAACGAAGATCGCCTGTGGTTGTGATAGCAGGTTTTACACCCAATACACTGGCAATTTGTCGCGCTAAATTATTCACACCATTTAATCCGCCTAAGAGTGGCACAACTGCACTACCATCCTCAGCAACCGCAAGAACTGGAGGTTCCTCTCGTTTGTTGGCTAGTAATGGAGCAAGAGTTCTGATGAGAATACCCGTAGCACAAATACCGATAATTGGAGTTCCACTAACAAATAACTCTCGCACTGTTGCTCCAAACTCCGTAAAACTAATATCTACATTAGAAGTGCGACCTGCTAGTCCGTATAACTGTGTTCCAGGTAGAATACTAATAATTTTGTGTGCTACGGAGATACTATTTTCACCCAGTATCACAACAGCAGGTGTAATTTTTGTCATAATGCAAGATGTAAGAAGGAGCCGTTAAAGTTGACTTTTATTCGGTACCACAATCATAGAGAAATTTGGCAAATATTGTATATTTTCTTCTACAGCATAAATGTTGGTGGTAGCATTCAACTAGGTCTTCTAGTTGACAATATCCTGTTGTATAACCCATTCCTCAAATAGGCGAGAACTTAATGTATAGCACTCGTCATCTAAATACCGAATTACACCAGTACCAGCAATAACTTCTAAAGCATCTGCTACTTGGACTCGATTGAAACCTGTAAATTGTGTCAAACTCTTAGGAGTTCCTTTTCGGTTCTGAATCAGGGCACAATAGACTTTACGTTCAGCTTCGCCAAAGCAACTAGACAGATGTTCTGCGTTCCACCATGCTGAGAAGTCTTTGTCATGATACTGTAGCAATTTGTCGATGAGATTAGCGCGGGATTCAAGTTGGTGGTTAGAGTCAAAAATAATGTTTAGTGATTGTTGTGTTAGGTAGGGATGACATCCCGACCATTCTATGATGCTGGTGATTTTTTCCTCACTCAAAGATATATTTTCTTGTTCAGCGCGATCGCCAATTAATTCTTTTGTTTCGCGCTCGCGATTGATTATAATGTTATTTATGGATAATTCTTATTTCTAAACGGATAGATAGACAATTATGTAGTACCAGATTTTTGTTCAAAGTCAAAAAGATAGCTTTGTGGCATCAGTGGTTGGTATACCAAATGTAATGGTTGAGGCTAATACAGAAGAGGAAGCAATTTCAAAGGTTAAATTTGCGCTACAAGCGCAATTAGCGACAGGTAAGTTTGTGACTATTGAAGTTAATTCAAAACAAATCCCTCATCAAGAAACAACTCAGATGAAGTATGCAGGAATATTTGCTAACGACCCTACCTTTGACGATTTTATGGAGAAACTAGCTACTATCCGCAAAGAATCAAACACAACTATAGATGAGTGATGACAATTTATATTTTGGATACAGACCACTTGAGTCTTTATGCACGAAATCACCCCATCCTAATCCCAAAACTATTAGTAGCTAAAATACAACTAACAACAACTGCGATTAATGTTGAAGAACAATTAAAAGGCCGTTTGGCTCAAGTTGCCGAACTAAAAGAGGGGATTTTACAATCAAATGCTTATTAGCGACTAGTTGAAACAGTTATGCTACTGTCTGAATTTAATATTCTTCAGTATGATGAAAAATCCCAAGAGATTTACCAAAATCTCAGAAATCAACGCATTCGCATCGGGACTCAAGATTTACGCATCGCGTCGATAGTCCTTGCTAATAAAGGAATTCTCTTAACGAGAAATCTGCGAGATTTTGAGAAAGTTCCAGGACTTACTATTCAAGATTGGTCAACTTAGCGAACATGGCACTGCCAGAAACACGGTTTCACAGGAGTTACCAGGTTTCTAATTTTCGCTCAGCCCTTGCAGTATTGATGTTTGTTTTGCGTTCTCAGCGATCTAGCATTCAACGAAAGCGTATTTTTGTAAACTCCAGTCTTGGAGAATTTTAATCCGTTTGCCCTAGGGTTTTATCATTTTAGATTTTGGGAAAATCATGCTTGGGTTTTAAGTTGACTTTGGTGTTTGGCTTTCTGTACTTGAAGTTTTCCCAAGCAACTTCCATCCTTGGCTTAGGTGGTTTTGCAGAAATTCGGGCAATGAGATCGCGATTTTGTTCTTCGTAGTATTGTCGCAATTCTTCGGCTTCTTGAAGAACAAGTTGATACTCAGCCTGCACCTCAGCACGATGTGCTTCAATGTAAGACAAAGCGGCATTCACTTGCTCATCCGTGAGACTGAGCATGGCACGGATAAACTTTGGTGGATACTGGGCACTCACGTAGTCCATCACGGATATAGGTAGTGATTAAAGTTGACTTTTACTTGGCACCAAAATCATTGAAAAATAAGGCACGCGATCGGGTTTCACTTCATCTAAAGGAATGATTCTCTGCTCTGCCATTGTTCCTCTTTCAATATATCGTGCTCGTGATGCTATCCCTATTTGATGTAAAACATTCCGAACTTTTTCAAAATGCCGTCCTAGTTTGATGATTGCCGCAGCATCCGCATTTAACAACTGTGTTTCTAGAGATTCAGCAGGCAAGGTGGCTGGCAGTACGCTAAAAACATCATTACGGTATGAAAGGGGGACTTTCAATGCCGAAGCACATCCCATCGGACAGGAAACCCCAGGCACTATTTCCGTTTCATATTGCTCGGATAAGCGTGTAAATACGTACATAAAGGAACCGTAAAATAACGGGTCTCCCTCACATAAGACAGCGACATCCCGTCCATCGGCAAGATGGTCGGCGATAGGAGTCACAACTTCGTCGTAAATGGGTTGTGCCGCTAAGGGATCGAGAGCGCGAGGTAAATGATACAACACCTCAATCTGGTTACCAGGAAGATATTCAGCGACAATACCTCTAGCAACACTGGCTTTATCTTCTGCAGATTGATAAGCGATGACAGGGCAAGAGCGCAACAACCGCAGCGCCTTGAGAGTCAACAGTTCTGGGTCACCGGGACCTACACCAATGCCGTAAAGACGACCTTTTTCCATTATTCTACCTCCGTTGCTAAAGCATTAACTGCGGCGGCGGCGATCGCACTCCCACCCCGCCGACCGTGTAACGTTATAAATGGAACGCCACGACTATCTTCTGCTAGTGCAGCTTTCGACTCTGCCGCCCCTACAAATCCTACAGGAAAACCTAAAATTAGTGCTGGCTTTGGTGCGCCATCATCTAGCATTTCCAAGAGGTGGAACAATGCAGTAGGCGCATTTCCAATAGCAACCACTGCACCTTCTAAATGCGATCGCCACAATTCTAAGGCAGCAGCAGAGCGAGTTGTTGCTAGTTTTTGAGCCAGTTCTGGCACTTCAGGATAATTAAGAGTGCAAATCACAGCATTTTCTGTAGGTAGTCGTTTGCGAGTTATCCCTTCTGCCACCATCCGACAATCACATAGAATTGTCGCTCCCGCCGCTAGGGCTGTGCGCCCAGATATAACTGCTGTCGGTGAAGCAGCGAGGTCATTCACAATATCAGTCATGCCGCAAGCATGAATGAGGCGTACCGCAACAGGAGCGACATCTGGAGCAAGCACGGACAGATTTGCCTCTGAGCGGATCGTCGCAAAGGATTTGCGATATATTTCATTACCATCTCGAATGTAGTTCATTTGTTAGGGGTTAGGGGTTAGGGGTTAGGGGTTAGTTGTTAGTGGTCACTGGTCACTGGTCACTGGTCACTGGTTAGCGCTTGTAAGTCTGCAATGGTATATCGGTTAACAAATGCCCTAAATGACTCATCGGGAGCAGTACGTTTTGCAATATAAACTTGCAGCATCCGTTCTATGAGTGGAGGTAATTCCGTAAAGGATATCCAGTTGTAAAGTTCTCTTCCAAATTTACTGTCGTCACCATCACCCAGAAATACCCGATATCCTTCAATATTTCTTTTGTTTTCTTCAATACTGCCTAAAAGAGCTATATCACTCTTTGTGTGCTGAGCACAAGATTTTTGACACCCTGTGAAATGAATATTAACTGCTTGCTCCAAGGCGATCCGTTCATTGAGATATTTAGCTAATGACAGGGCGTGACCTTTGGTGTCAGTTGCGGAGGAAGCACATCCCGTATTTCCAACACAGGCGACTAGGGCGCTGTAAATATTAGTTGCATCCCAGTGCAATCTGATGCTTTCAATTTGACTTTTGACTTCATGAATATACTGCTGTGGGATATCTGATATTAGCAGGTTTTGCCAAGGTGTCAACCTGAGTGTATCGCTGCCATATTTTTGAGCTATGTCGGCTAAAGAGCGCATTTGCCAAGTTTCCAACTTACCAAGGGGTACTGCGATCCCCACATAGGAAAGTCCTTGCTGTCGTTGGGGATGAACATCAATGTGTTGGTAAAGAAGTGGGTTGATTCTGTCAGGAGAGAGGTTTTGTAATGGAGAAATTCGCCTCAGTGGAAAGCTTAGGCGGCATTCCACTTCTTGGACAAACTTTTCAACACTTACGCGATCTAAAACTTCAAAGAGACGAGGTTTGCGAGATTTACGATTTGAAACTATCTTCTCAATTTTTATTCCCACATATTGTAAACACACTTCCATTAATGCGATCGCAACTTCCAGACATTCTTCTGGTTCGAGTAAAACACCCACATCTAAGAATCGCTCAAAGTGAGATTCACCCATATTCAGTTTGAGACGAAAGTAAATTTTTGTATCGATACTAACAGCGTTAAAGATGATGTCGTTGGAGCGATCGCAAATCGACACAGCACCACCACCATCAACAGCAATGCTAAATTTTGGTGAAAGTGGTGCTAACTCTCGATGAGTTCCTATGTAATTGTCTAATTCACTGATGAGGGAACGAGTATCAATCAACTCGTATGGGTCAATACCAGCTGTGGGGCTACCCATAATGTTACGGAGATGGTCTACCTCTGGGATAGCTGAAGCCAAACCAATTTCTTTTAGTTTGAGGAAAATCTCAGATGGGATTTCTGTAAGAACTGTACGAAGTTGGAGGTTAGCACGATTAGTAATGTGAACGCCGCTAGTTCCAAACTCGTCAGCCAACTCAGCTATGACACAAAACTGCTTTGTTGTAAGTATTCCTCCAGGAATGCGTATGCGATATAATACACCGTCCCCTACAGAAGTACCATAAAACAGACCAGGACATTTAGCAAAATTACACGGCAATGGCAGCATAAACCTCTCTTTCCCCGTGCAACGCGGGGAGCAGATAATAACTGTGTCTGTTTGACACCCTTTGAGTAGGCATTCTGACTTACCGGATTTGTTAGTTGTTGGTCGTTAGTAGGGGCGCAAGGCATTGCGCCCGTACATAATTAGTCATTATTGCTACTAACCACTTCCAAAAACGGATTACAGCTGCGGCACAGTGTCGGAGTCTCACCGAACTTTCCCCATTCCAGGCTTTGGTATTCTAACATATAGTGACCAGTGACCAGTGACCACCTGACCAGTGACCAGTGACAAATGACAAAAAAATGGTTATCTATAGTGGGTGTTGGTGAGGATGGGTTGTCGGGATTGAGTGCGATCGCCCGTTCTTTAGTTGACCTTGCAGAAGTTATAGTTGGAGGTAGTCGCCATTTAGCGATGCTACCGCCAGACGATCCACGCGAAAAAATTACCTGGTCAAAGCCCATAACCGCATCCGTCAATGAAATTCTTCAGCGTCGCGGTCAGTCGGTTTGCATCTTGGCAAGCGGCGATCCCATGTGTTTTGGTATCGGTGTCACCCTTAGACGCGAGATTCCTATAACTGAAATGACTATCATCCCCGCACCTTCAGCCTTCAGCCTCGCCTGTGCCAGACTGGGATGGTCGCTAACCGAAGTCGAAACATTGAGCTTATGCAGTCGTCCGCCTGCTCTGATTCAAACAGCTATCTACCCAGGAGGGCGGTTACTCATTTTAAGCGAAGGAAAGGAAACCCCAGCAATTGTAGCCGATCTATTGACAAAGCGCGGGTTTGGTAATAGTAGAATAACAGTCCTTGAACGCATGGGTGGTTCCCAAGAACGAACGCTCTCAGGAACAGCAGCATCATGGACAAAAATAGAATTGGCTGATTTGAACACCATTGCTGTAGAGTGCATTGCCGATGCTGGGGCTGTACCTTTACCTCAGTTAGCGGGGTTGCCAGATGATGCCTATCACCATGACGGACAGCTGACCAAACGTGAGGTGCGGGCAATAACGCTCTCTGCTTTGGCTCCTATACCAGGACAGTTGTTATGGGATGTGGGAGCTGGATGTGGTTCCATTGCCATCGAGTGGATGCGTAGTCATCCTCGATGCAGAGCTATTGCCATTGAGCAAAACTCTACCCGATTGCAATACATTGCTGACAATGCCATTGCTCTTGGTACGCCTAATTTACAAATTGTTGCAGGTTTTGCTCCCACAGTACTTAGAGACTTGCCTCAACCAGATGCCATTTTTATTGGTGGTGGCGCAACAGCAGAAGGCTTGTTTGATGTTTGTTGGGAAGTTTTGCGTCCCGGTGGGCGTCTTGTTGCCAATGCAGTCACAGTAGAAAGCGAACAGAAATTGCTCCAATGGCAACATCAAATGGGTGGGGAATTAATTCGCATTGCTGTACAAAGAACAGCACCTCTTGGTGGATTTTTAGGTTGGAAGCCGATGGTGCCAGTGACGCAGTGGATGACAGTGAAGAGCTAGAATTAAGTGTATATTTTTTATAGCAATTCCTACTTTCGTGAGGTACGGGAAGAAGAATTAACCGCAGATGAACGCTGATGGACGCTGATGAATTTGTACCTCAGTAGATTAAGAAACGGTATATCTTATTTAATAACCATTCTATAGCATTATCCGCATCACTAACTTGTTCGCCTATTGGAGTTGCTGGTCGTTTCACCATTACGACCTTCACCCCAAGCTCTCTTGCTGCAATAATCTTGGCTTTGGTGGCATCACCACCGCTATTTTTACTGACAATGGTATCGATTTGATGCTCGATCAAAAGTTTTCGCTCGTCTTCTAAAGCAAAAGGACCTCGCGAGCACAGTATAACTCCTTGTGGTATCAATATATCAGGGGCTGGAGGATCGATCAGCCGCATTAAAAACCAAATATCTTTTAGACTCGCGAAGGGAGCAAGTTGCTGTCTACCGACTGTAAGAAAGACTCGCGATGCCAATTTAGGTAATACTGAAGCAGCAACTTCCACACTATCAACTTCAATCCATTGGTCATCAGAACAACGCTCCCATGCAGGACGTACTAGCATGAGATAGGGGATTTTGCAAGTTGCGGCGGCGGCGGCGGCATGAAAAGATATCTGTGCGGCAAAGGGATGAGTTGCATCAATTACTACATCTATTTGAGCATTACGCAAGTAGTCAGTTAGCCCTGCTTCACCACCAAAACCGCCTACACGTACTGTCCCTACAGGAGTTTGTGGTTGGCGAGTGCGACCTGCTAGAGATGTGATGACTTCTACCTCTGGAATAGCTGAAGCTTTAGTCGCCAATTCTGATGCATCACCCGTACCGCCAAGAATGAGAAGTCGTTTCATAATTCGTCATTTGTCATTTGTCATTTGTCATTTGTCATTTAGTAATGTAATTCTGTTTGTTTAGCCTTATTTAATCTGCCAAGATACAAATTTATCCGCGCCCTTGGGTGCGTGCATCTGCGGTTAATTTTTTCTTACTATATCTCACGACAGAGGGAATTCCTATAATAGCTCCTTCGCTTGCGAGTCTTGAGCGATCGCTTCACCCGTGCGATCGAACAAAATAGTACCAACTTTGAGGTCAACATTGGCATATTTTTGCACGTAAGCAGTAGCTTTCTGACTAATTTTTTCAGCCAATGTTCCAAAAACTAATTCCGACAAGCCCAGTTCTTTCAATTTTTTATACGCTGCATCAGCAGTTTTGGCATCTAACACTGCACGTACTGCCTGGAGATCCCCACCCACTGCAACCACAGCCGCGCTGATAATTTCTAGTTTGGCATCTGCTAGGTGACTGGAAGTATTAAAAATACCACCAGCTAGCTTGATGAGTTTGCCCTGATACCCCAGCAGTAAGACCGAACTTGCCTGGTATATTCCAGCTTCTACCAATAAAGCACCAATCCAATTACCAGTTTGTACAATTGCTGACTCTGGTATGCCCAAACGTTGTGCCACTTGCATACCATTGCTACCAATACAAAACACCAAATTAGAGCAAACTTTAACCTTCTGTTGCAATTCAAGACGAAATTCTTCCAGATGGTCAGCCGCAGATAGGGGTTGAGAGATACCACTTGTTCCCAACAAAGCTAGTCCCTCTAAAATACCAAAGGCTTCATTTGAAGTTCGTTGTGCCAGTTGACGACCTTCAGGA
The DNA here is from genome assembly GCF_045865695.1 of Scytonema hankhaensis NUACC26. Classification (NCBI taxonomy): domain Bacteria; kingdom Bacillati; phylum Cyanobacteriota; class Cyanophyceae; order Nostocales; family Scytonemataceae; genus Scytonema; species Scytonema hankhaensis. The sequence goes on along the minus strand of NZ_BAACAP010000178.1, from coordinate 31,942 downwards.
AGAATTATTGACACCGTTGCTGTTTGCTCCGGTGGGATGAGTGGTAGTAGATTGGCATCAAATAAACGACGGGCATAGCTGTAAATTGCTGCAACTCCTGTGGCTGTTTTTCCCAAACCCTCTCCCGCTTCTAAAATTAAAGCTTGGGATTGCCTTTCGGACAACTTCACCAAAGCCCAAATGGGTGTGTTTCGAGTCAAATCCAAATTATCACCCGGATCGCTCAAGGTAATTGCTAAAGCAGTTTGAGGCAAGAGATTGGCTACTTGTGAGACAGGAATCTGTGCTGTTCCGGGGAGAAGATCGATTTCAACGGATAGTTGGGAGTCTATCTTTTGTTGCAGATGCATCAAAGCAGCCTTAGCAGCTGCTACAGCAAAAACGGGCAGAGTGTATCCATAACGAGCCATATGGCTATCAAAGTAGTTTTTAGAAACTTCTTTAACTTTACTAGCTCCTGTATGGATGCTGCCAACATAGAAGAAGATACAATCGGGAAAAGCTCAATGTGTGAATTGAATAGTCATGCAACCAACTCGCTTCTCCATCTTGCCAGCAAATCCACCCCTACCGCCAAAACTGACACTGCCAACGATGTACGATCTACCTAGTGAAGATGCGGAGGAACCTGGTTTGCCTGATGAATTTCACGATTTGCAACCACAACTGCTCAGTCGGACAATTCGATTGAGCAATTATTCTCGAGAGCGGATATTTACGGGGTCGGATTTAAATCTGTACTATGATGTGCGTCATACTCAGTGGTACAAACGCCCGGATTGGTTTTTAGTGCTAGATGTAGCGCGATTGTATGAGGAAAAAGACTTGCGTTCGAGCTACGTAGTATGGCAAGAAGGCGTGAATCCGTTTTTGGTAGTGGAACTGCTCTCACCTGGTACGCAAAAAGAAGACTTGGGTGATTATGCAGAATTAGAACCAATGCTTGGGGAAACAAGTACAGAAGATATCAGCACAAAGAGTTTGGCATCAGAGTCGAGCAATGGGCAAAGTGTCAAAGAAGTGCCACCAAGAAAATGGGATGTCTACGAACGCATCTTGCGAGTGCCATACTATGCAGTGTTTAGTCGCTACAGCGATCGCTTGCGTGGGTTCAAACTCGAGGGAGGACACTACCAAGAACAAACTCTAGACCCTGAGAATCCTCAGTTTTGGATTGCTGAGTTGAACTTAGGATTGGGAATATGGCTTGGAGAGTTTGAAGGAATGACTCGTCGGTGGTTGCGCTGGTATGATTCACAAGGCAACTGGATGTTAACTGATACAGAACAAGAACGGCAAAAACGTCTGAAGTTGACCGAAAAACTGAAATCTCTGACTCCAGAGCAGTTAGAAGCTTTAGGAATTAACCTTGAAGAGTTAGAATAATATAGTAAGATGACTTATTGATTATTGAAATATATGTAGGGTAGGCATTGTAACGGGCTAAAATTGAGATGCCAGTTATGTTTTTCAGGTTAAGAGTCAGGAAAAATTGAATGGCTAAAGACCGCTTTCATGATGCAGTTAGAGCCGCTTTGGAGAAACAAGAGTGGACAATTACTGCTGACCCTTATGAGGTAAGTGTTGGAGATGTAGATTTTGAAATCGACCTAGCAGCAGAGATGCTAGCTGCTGAACGAGCAGGCGAAAAAATTGCAGTTGAAATTAAGAGCTTTATTGGAGGGTCAAATGTCTCGGAATTTCACACTGCTCTTGGGCAATTTCTAAACTACAAATTTGCTCTTGAAGAATTCGACCCCCAACGAAAACTTTATCTTGCGATACCTGAATCAATTTATAAATCTTTCTTTCAACGTCGTTTTACACGGTCAGTGATTGAACGCACTCAAATTAATTTACTGATTTATAATGAAATACAGGAGGAAATTGTTCAATGGCTGTAGAACAATATCGTCAAATTATTCAACGATTGATATTAGAACGGTCGCAACGACGATTAGCGCAAGAAGAAATCGAGACACAAGCTGTTTTAGATACAGAACGCGACCACTACCTTTTACTACATACAGGCTGGCGCGGTAACAATCGCACGCATGGATGCAGCATACACCTTGATATTAAAGACGGTAAAATTTGGATACAACATGATGGTACTGAAGTAGGTATTGCTACACTGCTGCTCGAACAAGGTGTACCCAAAGAAGATATAGTTTTGGCTTTTCACTCGCCCTATATGCGCCAATTTACTGAGTTCGCTACTCAATGAGCTTGTTGAAATATTTACAGAAACTTATCAGAAATTGTCAAGAATAGAGGTGTAGATTAGACAAGGATTGGCCCCTAAACTCGAATATATATTCCCTCATCGTAAGGCAATGGACGCCGAAGCAGTACTGGCTTGGTTAGAAACTGTAATTCCGGCTCAAACCGGCGAACGGTTGAGCGAGCTACAAAAAGTTATTCTTCAACAAGTTTGGCTGGGTCGAAAATACCTGGAAATCGCTAATTCTTACGGTTGTACGGAAGGACACGCCAAAGATGTTGGCTCTCATTTGTGGAAACTTCTTTCCAAGGCATTAAAGCAAAAGATTACTAAGAGTAATTGTCGAGCTACTTTGGAGCGATATTGGAAGAAAACTAGCGCGATCTCGAATTTACTCGATACCTTGCGGTTTGCTGAGAACTTCTCTATAGGGAAAGAGCAGTCGAGTCCAGAATTCACCACAAAACAAGAAAATGTTAATTTTCTTGGTCGGACAGAAGCAATTTCTCACATCAATACCTTAGTGAATGAAGGTGTAAAAGTTATTGTTATTCAAGGTGAGGGAGGAGTCGGTAAAACGACTCTAGCTCAGGAATACCTTCAAACTCAAGGTTTTGATTTGGTATTAGAACTGTTAATGGCAAAGGAAACTCAAAATATCACGGCTGCAGAACACGTTATTGAAGAGTGGTTGAAACAGGATTTTGATGAAGAACCGGGAATTGAATTTGGGGTGACGTTGGGACGATTGAAGCGAAAACTTCATACATCTAGGGTTGGAGTTTTAATTGATAATTTGGAACCCGCACTTGACGGACAAGGACGGTTTATTGCTAGTCATCGAAATTATGTAGAATTATTACGTGTTTTAGCTGATGCGAGAGTGCAATCTGTAACATTGATTACGAGTCGCGATCGCCTTTGCGAACCAGAGGTGAATGTAGAGCACTATCGTCTCCCTGGACTAGATCGAACGACCTGGCAGCAATTTTTTACCAAAAGAGGATTATTTATTAATTTAGCTACTTTACAAAATATGCACCGTGCTTATGGAGGGAATGCGAAAGCAATGGGTATTCTTTGCGGTTCAATTCAGCAAGATTTTGACGGTGATACCATTGCTTACTGGCAAGAACATCAAGCCGAACCACTAGGTGTAATCGATTTAAAAAATTTAGTTGTCAGTCAAATTAATCGTTTGCAAGCTTTAGACCCTCAAGCATATCGCTTGCTGTGTCGTTTGGGATGTTACCGCTATCAAGATGTTCCCAAAATTTCTAAAGAAGGGGTTTTTAGTTTATTATGGGATGTTTTACCTTCCCACAAACAACAAATTTTAACTGCTTTAAAAAATCGGTCTTTAGTAGAGTTTAGTAAAGATGAATATTGGCTTCATCCAGCGATTCATTCTGAGGTTATTTCCCGTTTGCGGATGAGTTGTGAATGGGAGATTGCTAACCGTAAAGCTGCAGAATTTTGGACAGAAAGCGTACAAAAAATCACTACGTTTAAAGATGCTTTGCAAGCTCTAGAAGCTTACTATCACTATGTAGAAATTAATGAATTTGAATTAGCTGGTCAGGTCATTCTTAAAAGTAGGAATAACCAATGGCAACAATTTTTGCCATTAGGTAGCACATTATATCGAATGGGATGGGTACAACCTTTAATTGCTGCTATTACACCCGTTCTTCAAAATGTATCTTCAGATAAAAATCTCAGCGAGCTATATAATATTTTGGGCGATATATACTGGATTACTGGTAAGCTTCATGAAGCAATAGAATGTCAAGAAAAATCTATTGAGATCGCAACTCAAAGTAGAAAAGCTCTAGCACAAATACAAGAAAATAAACACAGATTCTATTATTTTAAAATGCTAGAAGTAGATGCCTTACTTAGCATAGGTCTTTATAAAATTGACTTATGGGAGTTAGATACCTCTGCCCAATTATTTCAACAAGTTATTGATTTAGCTCGGGATACCGACCATCATCGATGGGCAGAAAAAGCAACTGTTTGTCTGGCTCTGGTTAATTCTTATTTGGGAATTTTTGATGAGGCATATGTGCTAGCAGAGAAAGCCGCTCTCGCGATCGCAACACAGCAACTTGTAAAACCTAGTGGTAGATTTGCTTATTTTATGCAAGTTCTAGGTCAAACATATGTGAATTTAAAAGAGTTTGCTAAAGCAGAAGAAATTTTCCGCATGGCTCTGACTTTTGCTGAAGAAAGTCACTACACGCAAGTCAAAGCCAAAACACTTTGTGGTATTGCAGAAATTTATCGACAACAGGTCAAATTTGAATTAGCTATTGTCAATCATTTAGAAGCACTCGAACTTTTACAGAAAATAGGAGCTAAATGCGATTTAGCGATCGCTTACTTTCAATTAGGGTTAACTTATTCTAAAATCGACAACAGACAAGAAAGCAGAATTTGTTTCGAGCGTGCCATTCGGCTATTTACCGAGATGCAAGCTCCAAAACAAATTAAAAAAGTTTTCAAGTACTTGAAAAAGTGAAATGTAAGTAAGTCGTCATTACCAACGTGCTAGACACGTTTATCAAATATGCGGCTTTAAGGAAGAAGGAGTTTTACGAGAAGCTGTCAAGCAAGGAGACGGATCTTTGTCTTTAATCATTATGTCAATGCTTGAAAGTGAATATTTTGCCGAACGTACTTAAGCCATTGAAGAAACATTAAGCACGAGGTTACAGAGAATACGTATCAACTGTTTAAAAAATTATTCTAGCAACTCTATTTTTGCCATAAAGAGTTACAGTATTTAATGTTATATGTCTAGTACCTAAATCTAGATAATATTATGTTTTATAAACCAATGTTTAAATCTCACTACCACGTTAGAGTGGTAGAACCCGATCTTGTGTACCTTCTAAGCGAGAAAGGACAATGCGCTCTTGGTGGTCGTTTATACGTCCTTTTAGCTCCGTTTTTAAATGGTCGTTATACTGTCTACGAGATAGTTCAAGAGTTAAACCAAGAAGTTTCTCTGTTTGAAGTTCAGAATGCTTTAGTCCGATTAAATAGCGAAGGATATCTTGTCGATGCTTCAGCAATCCCTCCACAAGTGGCTGCATTCTGGAATGCATTGGGTGTGGAATCTGAAAATGCTCTTCGCAAACTCCAAGATAGTAGAGTTTCGGTAGTCAGCTTTGGAAAAGTGGGAGTAGAAGCATTTATTTCGGCTTTGGAATCGCTGTCAATTCAAGTAGGAGAGAGCGGAGAGTTTACAGTTGTTCTAACTGATAACTACTTGCAACTGGGTTTAGACGAATTTAATCGAGAAGCAGAAGAAACAAGAAAACCTTGGCTGCTTGCTAAGCCTGTTGGTACGGAGATTTGGTTGGGACCTCTGTTTGTTCCAGGGAAAACTGGTTGTTGGGAATGTCTTGCTCAAGATTTGCGAAATCAGCGTGAAACTGAGATTATAACTGGGCAAAGAATGTCGTCATCATTACTCTCTTCTTTTGCAGTTATTCCAGTTAGCTATGAGCTGGGGTTGAATTTGATAGCGCTGGAAACAGCGAAATGGATTATTGGGGGAGAGCATCAACAGTTAACAGGTAAGCTAGTTGCTTTCAATTTGGCATCTCTATCTATGCAACATCATGTTTTAGATAAACTTTCAGAATGTCCGGTTTGTGGAGGGAGTTCAATACTAGGGATTGGAGATTAGAGAGGGCGCAGCTAATTTTGGGAATACTAAGAACGGAATTGAGTTAGTAAGAATATACCGTGCGCGAGCCATTGCACAAAATACGGGACATTATTTTTCTGTCTGGTAACACCAAGATCTTTATAAGGATTGGAGGAAGTTGAGGAGGTTTTTAAACGAAGGACAGCGATTAGAGCAAAGCTCTAAATTAAGCATTTCCGCCAATTCAACATTCATGTTGGTGCTATAACGAGGCTTTCTATTTTCACCAGCCGATAATTTTATCAGTTGCTCTTTCGGTTTGATAATTAAGTGAGGATTTAGCTTTGCTTCGCCTTTGCCTCTTCCAACGTGTTTTACAACCTCTGGGTCAGACCAGAACCAAGCTTCTAATTCCTCAATTGGAATACAAATGTGTTTGTTAATGCTTTTAACCTCGGAGGCTGCTTCCTCCAACATCTCCCGTAGTTTCGCTTCATCATTGAGGGAGTTATTCTGCGGGTTACGATCTAGATCGTGAACAATGATAAAAGCATTGCAGCCTTCATTGGACATGACTTTAAGTTTTGCCGATAGTTTTCTCTTTAACGTGCTACATCCTTTAGATGCCCAAAGTTTTGTCTTAGTATCCGTACCAAGTACGCGATGTACAATTTTCCGAACCGTATTGCAGTCCGTATCATCTTCAGCAATTACGGCGATCGAACGGTTACTCATCCAGAATACCACTGTAAAGCCAGTCGCCTAAGTCCCCTTCTTCACAAAGATACCCAACAACGTTCTGAATCTCTTCTTCTTGTAGCTTCCGAACAGTTGTCCGTCCACGTTCTCGATAAACTAAGTTAATTCTTTCTGGCTTAGTCCATGCCACTACTTGTGGTGAATGAGTCGAGAGAATTAGATTTCCTTCAAAAGTGTATGCTTCAATTTCATTCAGTAACTTTGCTAGCATTCCAGGATGAATTTGTGTCTCAGGCTCTTCAATTATTGTCGTTGCACTAGAATATGAAGCAATTATTTCTATGAGAATCGATAGAACCCGAAGTGTTCCATCAGAAAGCAATCCAATATTGACTCCATCTAGCAAAACTGAAGAAACATATTCTTCGCTTTCGCCTTCACTTTTTTCTCTAAGGTCGTCGCTTAAAATAAACTTTTGTACGGTTATTTTGCTTCCCAATCCAATTCGCTGACAAACACTTTCAAGTTCATGAAGTTCTCCCGTATTTATACGACGAAGTATTTTACGAGCTAAGCTATCCGCTAACCCAAACGAACTAACAGGAATACCTTTGCTTGACACTTTTAAAAGAGACGGGCGACGTCTAAAGGTTTGACGAACAGGAGCTTTTCCAAGAAGGCGAACTCCTCTTAAAACAGCGTAAACCCATTGCATCTCATCAGGTAACTTTAGTCGTGAGTTTTTTGGGAGATGTAATTGTCGAAGTGAATTAGTATTTCCAAGAATAGTAATAATTGGATCGCCACCATTGCTAAAGGTTGTCACTCCTGTGTCAGTAGTCCATAGAAGTTCTTTGTCTCCATCAATATATTGGCAGTGTTCATTCCAGGAGAATTGGCTCTCCTCTGAGCTATCACTCGTAGAGTCATCTATATCTGGGTCGTCGGTAGAATTGGGTAGAGATATAATCTCATACCTATATTTAAGCCGACGCTCAGTCGGTGTTAAAATTTCGATATCTAATATGTTGGGAATGCTATCACTGTCAAATAGCCGAACTTTACTGGTCTTACCAGTAGCCCACGATGAGATAGCTTCAAATCCTTCAAGGATAGCTGATTTGCCAGCCCCGTTTCGACCAACTAATACCCCGACTTGGTCAAGCAGTAACACGGAAACCTGACCGCCTAGAGCAGTCCAACCGTCGAGAGTAAAAGATAAGAGACGAGGCTGACTTGTTTTGGGCAAAATATAGCTTTTCCCTTCCATACTGACCATCTAAGTAAATTTTACCTAATTGCATCTATGTTTTGGGGTCATTGTGACCAAAAAAGGAAAAATGTACGCTATACATGGTGGCAAAGTCACATTTTGCCAACATAAAATACATATAAGTGTATTTTTGTCAAATCCAACTTTGGCAAATTTTGATGCGTTTGCCCTATGTAGTAGCCCAAGGTTATGAAGTCAAAATTGATTTGAGAGTTTTGATAAAAGGTGCGATAAGCTGGGTACAGCTTGCGCTTCGCGATCGCATAGCGGTGGCTTCCGAGTGTAAATCGTGGATCGAATTTCAAACTTATTCATGATTGGCAGCAAGAAATTAAGAACCGAAAGTATTTTTTTCAAACAGGAGTGTATTTTTATATTCTTTTAAAATAGAATTTGGGACTTACGCATAGCCCTCGTTTAAGCTATCTATTAACCGCATCTTTCTTAACAATCGTAAAAATCTTATATAGAAGGGGTTTTAGCAGAAATCTGGACTACAGAGGTTGATAAAAACAGAATATGTAGGATGTGGAAAGTGTTGATTAGGAAAAAGAAAGCGATCGGATACAGAATTAACCAAACGGTTGGAAGATATTCATTGCGGAACGGCGATTGGCGAACCCTTAGTACGGTCTTGCATAGCGTCAGTATTTTTACATAAGAGCAATTAAAATTGTATGTTTATAAAAAATTTCTAGTGGTTAACAAAAGTCATAAATTCAGAGCCATTATACTTACAGTTCTAAGTGTGTTAGGAATTGTAAACTTATCATTGTTAACAAATACAAAAATACTAGCTCAGGCTCAGTCTGACTTAACAATAATTTCTCCGTGTGCAGGAATAAATATTAAGCTGCATATTTAACAAACAAAAAATGGTTCACTGTCTGCTTTCAAAAAGCTAGTAGAATGTAACTCTAAAGCAGTACCCTACCTCATCAAAGACCTCAACAATTCGGATGTAAATGTTCGTTCGCTCGCGATTTCTGTACTTAGTGAGATCGGTGTAAACGCAGCACCAGCATCACGTTACTTAACTGCATCACTCAACCATCCTAGTAAGGATCTTCGTTTTCTTACTGTTTATACATTAGGAAAAATTAGTACAAGAGCTAAAGAAGTTGTTCCAGCATTAATTGCTGCCCTTAAAGATGGTAAAAATTAGTACAAGAGCTAAAGAAGTTGTTCCGGCATTAATTGCTGCCCTTAAAGATGGTAAAAATTAGTACAAGAGCTAAAGAAGTTGTTCCGGCATTAATTATTGCTCTCAAAGATGAAGACAGTGATGTCCGCTCTGGATCTGCTGAAGCTTTTGTAAAAAATTCAACAAATCTATCGAAAGCTAGAAAAACACAGAAACTTTAAAAAAGTTAACTGCGTCTAAAAGACTCTCAAGCATCAAATGCTACTTTTCCCTGCACTCTGATTTTGGTGAGGTATGACGGTTCATGCGAATTTTACTGATTTATCCTATTTTTCCCAAAACATTTTGGTCATATGAAAAAATATTAGAATTAGTTAACCGTAAGGTTTTACTACCACCGTTGGGCTTGGTGACAGTAGCGGCAATCTTACCCCAAGAATGGGAATTTAAGCTAGTTGACCGTAATATCCGCCCAGTCACAGAGGAAGAATGGGCATGGGCAGATGTTTGTATTTTCAGCGCTATGATCGTTCAAAAACAAGATTTACTCGAACAAATTCGAGAAGCAAAGCGGCGCGGTAAGTTAGTTGCAGTGGGTGGTCCTTACCCAACTTCAGTTCCTCATGAAGTTCAGGGAGTTGGTGCTGATTTTCTCATTCTTGATGAAGGAGAAATTACCCTACCAATGTTTGTTGAAGCAATTAGACGGGGTGACACTTCTGGCACTTTTCGTGCTACAGAAAAACCAGACGTGACAACAACCCCTATACCCCGGTTTGATTTGCTAGAGTTCGATGCATATGATATGATGTCCGTCCAGTTTTCACGGGGCTGTCCTTTCCAATGTGAATTTTGCGACATTATTGTCCTCTACGGACGCAAGCCACGCACCAAAACTCCAGCACAGCTTTTGGCAGAGTTGGATTACCTCTATAAGTTAGGTTGGCGGCGCGGTATTTTTATGGTGGATGACAACTTTATCGGCAATAAACGCAATGTGAAGTTGTTGCTGAAGGAGTTAAAGGTTTGGATGGCACAGCACAACTATCCATTTCGGTTTGATACCGAAGCTTCTATCGATCTAGCACAAGATCCAGAATTAATGGAGTTGATGGTTGAGTGCGGTTTTGCTGCAGTGTTTTTGGGGATTGAAACACCTGATGAGGACAGTTTGCAACTCACGAAAAAGTTTCAAAACACCCGCAATTCTTTAACTGATGCAGTTCATACCATCATTAAAACAGGTTTGCGTCCAATGGCTGGTTTTATCATTGGGTTTGATGGAGAAGAAGTTGGTGCGGGGAAGCGTATTGTTCGCTTTGCCGAACAAGCAGCAATTCCCTCTACAACTTTTGCAATGCTACAAGCACTACCAAATACAGCCCTTTGGCATCGTCTGAGTAAGGAAGGACGATTGCGGGATAACAAAGATGGCAATATTAATCAGACGACTTTAATGAACTTTATTCCCACTCGTCCTTTAGAAGATATTGCTAGGGAATATATAGATGCTTTCTGTACTTTATACGATCCCGTGCAGTACTTAGATCGCACTTATCGTTGTTTTCTTATGATGGGTACGCCAACATGGACTGCCCCATTTAAAATGCCAGAGTGGGTTGTTGTAAAAGCACTCTTGCTTGTCATCTGGAGACAGGGTATCAAACGCGAAACTAGATGGAAATTCTGGCATCACTTGTTTAGTATCATCAAGCGCAATCCTAGAGTAGCGGAACATTACCTTGCTACTTGCGCTCATAACGAGCATTTCTTAGAATACCGTCAAATTGTCCGCAAGCAAATAGAATCTCAGCTAGCTGAATATCTAGCACAAGGTACTGAGAAACCTTATAAAGTTGTGAATGAGTTAGTGGTTAGTGGTTAGTAGGATGGGCATTGTCTCACTTTTCTATGTTGGTGAGTCATGCCCATCTAAGAAATTACTCTTGTGGTCTGGAGATCTTGCCAGTTTACCGCTTACTCCTCTTCTTCAAACTCCTCGTCTGCATCTTCCTCATCTTCGTCACTTGGCTTACCGACGGAATTAGCAGAAACAACAGCACCCATTTCTAATTTTTCGCGTACTAACTGTTTAATCTTGTCGGTAAATTCAGATTTCTCTTCCATGTATTTAATAGCGTTATCTCTACCTTGAGAAATATTTTCGCCACTATAACTGTACCAAGCACCTTTACGGGTGAGAACTCCTGTTTCTTCAGCCAAGTCTACCAAACAACCTATGGTAGAAATACCTCTACCAAAGATAATGTCAAATTCTGCCACTCTAAAAGGTGGTGCAACCTTATTTTTAGCAACTTTAACTTTGACACGGTTACCAAATTCTTCAGTTCCTTTTTTCAAGGTCTGAATCCGGCGAATATCCAGGCGTACCGAAGCATAGTATTTCAGAGCATTACCACCAGTTGTTGTTTCTGGGTTTCCATAGGTAACACCAATTTTTTGCCGCAACTGGTTGAGGAAAATAACCGTACAACCAGACTTTCCAATATTACCAGTAATTTTACGTAGAGCTTGGCTCATCAATCTTGCTTGAAGACCAACGTGAGCATCACCCATTTCACCTTCAATTTCAGCGCGAGGAACCAATGCTGCTACTGAGTCTATGACCACAATGTCAACTGCAGCAGAACGAACCAATTGATCCACAATCTCCAATGCCGATTCCCCTGTATCGGGTTGGGATACCAACAAATTTTCAATATCAACACCCAATGCAGCAGCGTAGGTAGGGTCAAGAGCGTGTTCCGCATCAACGTAGGCAGCGATACCACCATTTTTTTGCACTTCAGCAACTGCGTGTAGTGCTAACGTCGTTTTACCAGAACTTTCAGGACCGTAAATCTCAATGACCCTTCCCTTGGGGATACCGCCCCCCAATGCCAGATCCAGGGTAAGCGCCCCACTAGAAATTGTTTCTACCCGCATACGGGTAGCATCACCCAGGCGCATGATAGTTCCTTTGCCAAAGGTACGCTCAATTTGATTGAGTACCATGTTCAGCGCTTTTTGCTTTCCAGCAGCATCATTTGTCGTGTTAACAGCCATTCGGAGCCTCTATATTTATGGATCTAGGGAGTGTAGATTTGAAGTTGAAATAGAACAGATATACTATTTTAAACACAAATTGCTGATTTAGTACTTCTTTGTAAAGAAGCGTAAACTACCAACACCAACCTGAGAACAGGTACAGTGGCAGCCTCCTTGTGGGAATAGGTGACAAGATTCTAGCGCACTCGTTGCCTTCTTTGGTACAGATAAATAAATTGTATAATAATAACATCAGTGACCAGTGACCAGTGACCAATCCCCAATCCCCAATCCCCAATATGACTTTCAACCTCCCTGACTCTCTCATTCCTGAAACAGCACTGACAGTGGCAGGATTAACAGATTATATTCGCTTCCTATTAGAGCAAGATGAGGAATTGCGGCGGGTTTGGGTGACTGGAGAAGTTTCTAGCACTAACAAGCACCGTAGTGGATTATTTTTTACGCTACAAGACCAAGAGGCTACGGCAGCTATTAAGTGTGTAGTCTGGAATGGTCAATTGCCAAAATTGGCTCAAGTCCCTATGTCTGGAGAGCAGTTAATTGTTTTGGGAACTCTTAAAGTTTACCGGGAACGGGGCGAGTACCAACTGACTGTTTGGCAAGCTTTTCGAGCTGGTGCTGGTTTGCTGGCACAGCGTTCCCAACAAATACGGCAACGGTTGGAGGCAGAAGGATTATTCGATCCACAAAGAAAGCGCAAGCTTCCTACACATCCCCAAACTATCGGCGTTGTCACATCCCCGACTGCGGCTGCTTGGGGTGATATTCAAAAAACTCTCAAACAAAGGTATCCTGGATTACAAGTTTTATTTTCTCCTGCAATAGTACAGGGCGACCAAGCACCTCAATCTATTATCAAAGCCATTGCACGAGTTGAAAAAGATGGACGTGCAGAAGCGTTGATTTTATCGCGAGGTGGGGGGGCTGTGGAAGAATTGGCATGCTTTAATGACGAACGGGTAGTACGAGCAGTGGTAAATTGTTCGATACCAGTGATTACGGGAATCGGTCATCAAAGAGATGAATCATTAGTGGATTTGGTTGCAGATGCTGCGGTACACACTCCTACGGCGGCGGCAGAATTAGTTGTGCCATCGCTAGCTGAATTGTACGATGAACATCAACAACGAGCGATCGCTTTACTTGAAAGCGTGCGTTACACTTTTGAAAAGGCAGAAAATAAATTGCAACAAATGCAAAACCGCTTGCGGCGCTTGCGTTTGGATCGACAAGTTCAACAGGATTTTCAAACTTTAAATTGGAAGCGTCAGCGGTTGATAAAGGCGACAACAGTAAGGCTACAGCAGTCGGTACAGCACGTAGAAATGTTACGGCAAAAGTTGGTAACTCTCGACCCAAAAGCTGTTCTACAGCGCGGTTATGCAGTGGTGCGACAAGAAAATGGTGCGATCGCTCGTTCTGCAATTGAGTTAAATGTGGGACAGGAGTTGTCTATTCAGTTAGGTCAGGGCGAGGTTAAAGTAAAAGTTGTGGATGTCAATGATTTTTGAACCGCAAAGGTTTTTAAGTAGGTTAAATTGGAATGGTTAAAGTTACTGATAAAGAAGGTTGGAACTACGAAGCGAAAGTTGCTGAAGTAGAAAGAATTATTGCCCGTATTGAGTCGGGCGATTTGGAGTTGCAAGAGGTGTTTGACCAATTTGCTTCTGCTGTTGAGTATTTGCGTCAGTGTGAGGGTTTTTTACAAGAAAGACAGCAGCAAGTCGAGCTATTGATTGAGACTTTGCAGGATTAATAGTGTACAAACAAGTTTGGAATAATTTACCCCACCCTAACCCTCCCCTTTCCAAGGGGAGGGAACAGGAAATCTAATTTCCCCCCTTTCAAGAAACAGGAAATCTAATTTCCCCCTTTCAAGAAACAGGAAATCTAATTTCCCCCTTTCAAGAAACAGGAAATCTAATTTCCCCCCTTTCCAAGGGGGGACTAAGGGGGGTAAGTATATCAGCTTTTACTAGCTTTTTCTCCCTATCTCTAACCCCTTGGCAATATTACAGTAAACGTAGTTCCTACACCGAGTTGGCTTTCTACGGCGATCTGACCTTTGTGTAATTCAACTGCATTTTTAACAATTGCTAACCCCAGTCCCGTTCCAGGAAGATGACCCGTGTTGCTACATCTAAAAAAAGATGTAAACAGTTTGTCTACTTCTTCTTCTGGTATGCCAATTCCTTCATCTTGAATTTTAAAAATAGCACTTGTCCCATCGCATATCAATTCAAATTTTATCCGACCTCCTTGTGGAGAGTATTTTATAGCATTTGAAAGTAAGTTTGTAAAAATATGTCGCAAGAGTTTTTCATCCATAACTGGAAGTTCTTCTCTCGCACAACCATATACACATTGTTCTACAAAATCAATTTTATATTTCTCTCCAGCATTCAGTTGTAACTGTTCTACTAAATCAAGACAAAAACTAATTAAATCTATGGGTGCTGGCTCGAAATTTAGTTTTCCTGCCTCTGTTTTTCCAAAGACTAAAACATCTTCTAATATTTGATTGAGGTGTTTAACACTAGATTTAATTTTATCAAAATGACGTTGTTTCTTTTCTTCAGGGAGTTGGTCGCCGTAATTTTGGAGAAAGTCACAAGATAGTAAAATAGTGGTTAATGGAGTGCGAAACTCATGGGATGCGATCGCAATAAACTGTGATTTGAGTTGACTAATCTCTCTTTCTTTCGCTAAAGCTAAGCGAGTTTCTTCTGCCTGCTTGCGTTCGGTGATGTCTTGGGCAATCCCGACACGCCTATAGACTTGCCCGTGATGGTTTTTAACTGGAAAGCTACTATCACAAATCCAACAAATTGTCCCATCTGGTTGTATAATTCGGTATTCATTTTGATAAGCACTATAAATATTTTCCTTCATTATGGAGAGCGCACGTTCTCTATCTTCTGGATGAATGGCATCTAACCAAGAATTGGGATTGCTATACAAACTTTCACAGTTCCGTTGCCATACTTGTTCGTAGGCGGGGCTAATATAAAGAATTTCATGAGTGCGAAAGTCTCTAATCCAGAAAACTTCTTGAATATTTTCTGCTAATTGGCGAAATTTCTCTTCACTTTGACGCAACATTTCTTGCGCCATAAGTTTAGATGTCAGTTCTAGCTGTAACTGAGCGTTGCTAGCTTTTAAGTTTTTTTCTTGCTGGATTAAAGCACTAACAAGTTGACTGAGAGATTGCGATCGATTGTCTTTATTAGTCTCAATGTTGACTTGTCTATTACCTCTGCGGATGTAGTTAATAGCTTTTGCGATCGCTAACATTGGATGAGTAATTGTTACTGCTACTAACCAAGCTAAAACCGTAAAAACACTACCCAATATCATGTTCCAATAATACTCACCACTATACAACGCTTCTACCTCCACAAACCGAGCCAGAATTTAAGCGAGTCATGCATCTTCCTAGTTTATCTACTCTTTTTTTTAGTACAAGTGCTTAACGCTAATTTTAAAAAAGTATGCAACTGATAGTTAGTTGAACGTCAGTGCTGGTAAGTCTTTGTCAAGCAAAAATCCAAAGTCCAAAATTCACGCATCCAAAATGGCATAACTTATCTAGATCGAAAAAGATAAGATTGGTGCCAAAAAGGCATAAACTTTTTTGTGGTAAAACTTACAAAAGAGGTTGCTGTGACTAAATTTCTCTTCGTAACCGATTTAGACAACACCTTTGTGGGTGATGACAACGCTTTAGCTGAGTTAAAGGATGTTTTACAACAACACCGTCAGGAATACGGTACAAAGATTGTCTATGCCACAGGGCGATCCCCCATTTTGTACAAGGAACTCAAAGAAGAAAAGAATCTTTTGGAACCGGATGGTTTAGTGTTAGCTGTGGGAACAGAGATCTATCTTAATGGTGATGACACTCCCGATGCGGAGTGGTCAAAATACTTGTCTTCCGGATGGAATCGCGACCTCATAGTATCTGTGACTGACAATTTTCCGGCTTTAGTTCCCCAACCAGACTCAGAACAACGCCCTTTTAAAGTCAGTTTTTTACTTCAAGATGAAGAAGCAAGCAAAATTATACCACAACTTGAGTCGGAGTTTGAAAAATGTGGTTTAATAGTCAAATTAATTTACAGCAGTGGTATAGACTTGGACATTGTTCCTCCTCACAGCGATAAAGGTCAGGCAGTACAATTTCTCCGCCAAAAGTGGGATTTTGTACCGGAGCGATCCATTGTTTGTGGTGATTCGGGAAATGATATTGCTTTATTCGCTGCTGGAACAGAACGGGGAATTATTGTTGGCAATGCTCGTCCAGAGCTACTTCAATGGCACAATGAAAATCCCGTTGACTATCACTACCTAGCACAAAGCTTTTGTGCGGGTGGCATTCTTGAAGGATTGAAATTCTTTGGATTCTTATGATTAGTTACCTCAAAGGAATTGTTGCTGCTATCCAAAACACTGGCGCTCATCGTCATATCCTGACTCTTGAAGTCAATGGTATGGGGTACGATCTGCAAGTCCCATCCCGACTGGCAAAGCAATTGCCAGAAATTGGTGGTGAGGCGCAAATTTTTACCCACTACCAAATTCGGGAAGAAGTGCCTATGCTCTATGGCTTTGGTTCCCCAGGAGAACGAGATGTGTTTCGGCATTTACTGGGTGTGAGTGGTGTGGGGGCGGCTTTAGCGATCGCACTTCTCGACACCCTGGAATTACCCGACCTCGTGCAAGCAATTATCACAGCGAACGTTCAAATTTTGATCCAAGCTCCTGGAGTTGGTAAGAAAACTGCCGAACGGCTATGTTTGGAACTCAAAAACAAGTTGATAGAATGGCGCAAGTCCGCAGGCTTTTTTGTCGCCACAGGCGGTCCTGCGCCTGGTATTTTGGACGAAGTGCAAATGACTCTGTTGGCTTTGGGATATACTGCCAGTGAGGTTAGTCATGCCTTACACGTGGTGAGCGAAAATATTGGTCTGCCAAAAGATGCTTTTGTGGAAGATTGGATTAAACAAGCGATCGCCCACTTGAGTAGCGAGTACAGTCAGTAAGTTCTAAACAAATCGTGTACTTTATATTATGCGCTGAAGATATAGCGATTATCAGTTGGATGCAATACTTCAAAGAATAAAGGAACCGCAGCCTGTAGCTGATGGACGCTGATAAATTTGCACTTGATTCAAACGAGAAGCGCTATATTCTTCATAAAGACTATCTGTATAACCCATTAGAATTAGGAAAACAGTTCTCATAACCTAGTACAAACATGGAGAGAATTATTGTTAGTCCTCAAGTGCATTTTGGCAAACCTTGTGTTGCTGGCACACGTATCACCGTACAAAGCGTTCTTGAGCTTTTGAATGAGGGGCTTTCGTTCAACGACATTATTCAGGATTACTATCCTGGTTTGCAGATTGAGGATATTCGTGCTTGCTTGCAATACGCGATCGCGTTAGTGGCGGCTGAGTACTAAGTTTTCCGAAAAAAACTGCTTTTTTATCTGGAATATGTATTACATTATTGAGTAGAACAATAGTACAAAAACCATTTTGTACTTTTTGCTTAATTGTACGTTTTTAGGCAATTTTGTTATGTCTACTTTACTTGAGCAAGCCGTTACAAAACTAAAAAAGTTACCACTTAGCCAGCAAGAAGCTATGGCTAAAAAGATTTTGGAAGATTTAGAAGAACTAGAGGATGAAAATCAATGGGATGAAGCTTTTTCTCGTTCTTCAGATGCATTAGCAAAGTTAGCAGGTATAGCAATGGCAAGGTATTATGCTGGACAAACTGAGGAATTAAACCCAGACACATTGTGAGAGATCGCATTACACCAGAATTTCGGCAAGCTTTTGGCTATTTACCGGAACATATTCAAGAGCGTACCCGTGAAGCATACCGTCAATTCAAAAAAGACGCAACTCATCCTAGTTTGCATTTCAAAAAAGTGAATTCAGCATTGTGTATCTATTCTGCTAGAATTAGTAAAAACTATCGAGCAGTAGGGTAGTTGCGTGGAGATATTGTGATTTGGTTTTGGGTAGGTTCTCATACTGATTATGATGAATTGCTGTCTCAGTTACAGTAAGTCATCGTTTATCTCTAATTCTATCTATAGAGAAATTTACTTTAGGATTTGCTGATGTCACGCTTTTGTGATTTTGTACGCCATAAATTAAAGTACCCAAAATTGCAGCAGACTTAATAGTAGCAGTAACCGCACCTCATAGAGCGCCAATACAGTAGTCAAAGAACGGGAAAATCCGGTTGTTCTTGTTCTCTGTTGGACACCTTGGTATCTCGTATCACGAGACTCGAATAAATCGGTTTTTTGCGATCGCTGTACTATAGCGGTTCTCACTTGACTGAAGTATATATTTATCTGCGTTCGTCTGCTACAGGCTGCGGTTCCATAACTTTTTTATGTATTGCACCTAATTGAAAACCGCTATAAGGGTTTCGCATGTTTTCGATCCCCCCATCTCCCCCCAACCCCAGAGGGGACCCCTAGCCCCCCTTTTTAAGGGGGGCTTTTAAGAGTTTTTCCCTCTTAAAAAGGGGGCTTTGCGTAAGTCCTATGAGATTTATACCTCTTCACAAAGTGCTTTTACCAAAGCGTCTAAACCAGATTGAGTGCTGAAGTAAGTTACATGGTCGCAAGTTGCATCTGGAGATATAATTCTCGGCTTGGGAGAGCGGTTTTCACTCACACTCTTAATGCTTTCAAGTGTCACTGCTATATCATTTGGTTGCCGAAAGAAGACTAAATTGACTACGCGCTCTTGAGCCGAACTAAATAATTTATCCATGAGTCGCTTGATAGTACTCGATTGTTTTCCAGAATCGGTTTGTAATGCTTCAGGACGAACAGAGCGATCGCCTGCAATAATGGTATACCGCACGTTAGGATCTGGATTGGTAGCAATGCTTTGGATAAAATTGCTACGTGGGTTCATCTGATCCAAAGCTTTAACGTTAGAATCCAAAAATCTTAACATTCCAGCAATAACAGCTGCAGGCCAAGCCACTGAGGAAAGTTGGTTTAATCCAATTCCTAGAGCGGCAAAAGCCCAATCTTGAACTGTAGGCCAAGGAGAACCGCCGTTAGGCGTACCCAACATCACTAAGTGTTGAACAATTTTATTTCCACCTTCTTTTTCAATAAAGGTACGAGTTATTAAGCCTCCCATAGAATGAGCAACAATATCTAATTGTTTGCCGTGGTTGGCTGTTAACCCAACTTCTTCTAATCTTTGCTTAAGAAGTGTGGCATTTTCTTCAATAGTCGTGTTGATATTTTCGTAGTCAAAGGCGAGAATTAAGTCATATTTATCTCGCAAAGTTTTCTGTAGACCGTTTTCTGTTACCTTTGCCTTTTGAGAGCTTTTGACTGCTGTTTCTGTATCGCCAATGATGCCATGAATATAAAGTAAAATCTTCTTTGATTCGGCAACTTTTGCGGCGAGAATTTCCCGGTCGCCTTGATAAGAAACACGTCCATCCGGTAAAATTTCTCCACTTCTTAACAAGGGATAAGAAAATGTTTTTCCAAAAGTTTGAGCTACTATTTTTTGGAAGAGAATCTTGATAGAACCTTGTAAACTCCGGCTATTAACTGTTGGTTCGGGTAAGCGTTCTAAGGTAATTGCTGTCTTGCCATTTTCTGCCTTAGCTGTCCCTAAAGGTAAGAAAAATTCTCCATCATAAGCAAGTGGCAAAACATATTCGTTGGGTGATAATGGCTTATCAACGACTATCTTGATAGGATTGTCTGATGTCACACTTTTGTGATTCTGTACGCCAGTGATTTCCAAAACGCTTAATCTCGTACCGCTACGAGTGGTGTTAAATTCAAAGGGTTGAAACAGATTTGGAGCTTCTATAAGAACGGGTGGGAGTAAATTACTGTTCGCATCCCGGCTGTTTGGCGGTAAGGAGTTGATTTCAACTTTCCCTTGAAAACTGGAATTACTGTGGAGTACAACACCAGGTTGTAGAGTTGTGGGTTCCGATCTTTTAATCTCCACTCCACTTGGTGGCTTAACTAAGATCAGTTTAACTTCTTTAGTCATCCAGTTATCAATATTGTCAGCGCCTTGACGCAGTGCTTGACGAGAAGAAACTTTGTCCATTAAACGGTTAAGCGCACCGGATAATCCTTTAGAATCTAGAGAACGAGTCACAGGTGGGGTATCAAGCCCTTTTTGTGCGAGCAAACTTGCATTGAAATCTCTAGCACTGACAATTAGCTTGAAAATCTCGTTGTATTCGGTCACTCCACTATTTAAATATGCTGGGGGAATGACTAAATCTAATGTAACACTTGTTTTGCTTGATAAGTTGGAGTCAGCATCTGATTTTTTCGATAAAAGGATACTTCCTTTCTCAGGAAAAAATTCAGGAATACTTATTGAATAATCACCTGCTAATTCTACAATTTGGAAGTATACATCTCGATCGCTGTGATTGGTGACTTTGAGTTTTATCTCTGGCGGTGTCCACTTATTATTCTTGAAACTGTATTCTCCACGCAAATCGGAAGTCGCCTGTTTTGAGGAATATTCTTGACCATCAGAGATAACAATAACTTCCAAATCCACGTCACTTGGTTTGATTTGGCTAGTCGGTGGAGTTTTCAAATCGAGAACATTCATCCAACGTGCAACGTGTTCTAAACGTTTGATGATTTGCGTTGCACGTTGCTGAGTGTATCCTTGGGGATCTGGTACGAGTGGAATTGGTGCGACGATTGAGCGGCGATCGCTCGCTTGTTTAATCCAGTATTGACCCTGATGTGCTTCTAGTTCGTAATTGGCATTTTCAGATGATTCTGCTTCTTGAATAAATAAAGATGGTTCGCCCTCATTAACTGTTGTTAGAGATCTTCGAGCTAGTTCTATACCTTGAGCGTCCCCTGTAAAACTCACTGTCAACTGAGGAACGGGTACGCTGACCGCAACCGCCCAATAAGGTTCATCTAAAGAAAGTTGCGAATTATCAGTGATAAATTCAATTTTGCTAACCTCTGTTAATACATCAGTAACGGAAACCTGACAAATAGCACGGGAAATATCGCTCAACTCTTCTATTGGGGTTCCTTGGGGGAAAATTGCGAATATAGTTTCTCCTTCTGTCTTTGGACGAATACCGTGTAAAGCACCGCCGTTAATTACCCAATCATCATAATCTTGAGTGTTGTAGGTGAAGGTAAAGTAATTTAAACGCTCGCCTGCTGCACCTCCTAAGAAGGTTTGTTCTAAATCTTCTGCAAGGGCTTCTATTTGAGGTGATTGATCGGTAACTTTACTGAGGATCAAAGCGTTAATATCTTGGAGTAAATCTGCATAGGATAAGCTACTATGAGTGCGTTGCAAAGCTTGGGTAAAAAAGTAAGAAAAAGCACCTCGTCGTTTACCATCTTCACCTCTATGCTCTTTTGCTGTTTGATGGGAACGACAAGCTGCGATCGCAACGTGTCTTGGTGGCTCATAGTTCTCGCTCAAACGTCGTTTCAACCATTCTTCGGTAAAAATAAACTCTTTTAAATCTCGGACTCGTCCGTCTGCAGAGGTTTGACGTTCTACCACTTTTGGGTCTCGCGTTGCTGTACCGGAGTGACAGCAATCTAGAACGATCAGGAGATGTTTTGGATTGTTCTTTGCCACCTGCTCTATCAGGTAGCTTAATTCCTTATCTGCTAAGTCTCGACCTTGTGTTGTTCGGCTATCATAACAAACCAAGGTTTCAATTTGACGGTCTGAATCTTTAAGGCGAAACGCATCTGGTGCTCCTTCAAAGGAACCATGCCCTGCATAGTAAAATAAAACGACATCTTCACTGCCTGCTTGACACAAATGTTTTTGAAAGCCGTCTATTATTGCTTGACGTGTTGCCAATTCATTAGTGAGTTTCCAAGGAACCTCTGAATTTTCAACGAATTCCCACTTCCCCTCAGTAGAAATTCGTTTCCGTAAATATTCTTCTATTGCTTCAATATCGTTAACACAACCGTTTAAATTACTGACTCTTGATTCTGGATGGTACTTATCAATACCAGCAAGTAGAGCGTAAATCTTTTGAGCCATAGATACTGACCTCCTAAAAGCTTCTAGATTGACGAAATCAATCTTCTTTATATAGTAGGTGTCAGTAACATTAACTTATGCACGACAAAAAGCTAAAGAATTAGGGTACAAGAAGATGGATGTTTTGCAAAAAATCCATAGCGGAAAAATGACCGTTCGCGATTAAGATTTATCGATAAACGCTACGAATTAAGGAAACATCGCGAGTAACAGCTAGATTGCTAGATAAACCAAAATTTAGATTGCGCTGAAGTAGTGCTGTTATCCGCGCATCTTGTCGCCCATCAAGAAATAATTGGCAAAGTGTCATATTCTGTTCTAATCCTGCAATTAACAAAAGCTTTCCACTTTCTGTTATGCGGTTTCCCTGTAGACTCACTTTGAGTAGAGTTTGATTTTTTCTCAAAAGCTTACCAATGACTTCAGCCCCAGTATCCCCTAAAGAATTACCTACAGCATTTAACACTCGTGTAGATGCACTGTAACCAAAGTCAACATTTATCAATGAAGGATGTTTTTGAATCGCTTCTATCAAGGAGATTCCCCCACTTGGCGTAATACCGTTACTTGCTACGCCTAGTTCAACCAGTGTCTGATTTTGGTGCAAAGCCTCAGCTAATGCGTTCGCACCACTATCCCCTAAATGATTTACATTAAGTAGGAGTGCCTTAATATTTGGGTTACTCTCGAGCAAAGTCGCAAGTAATTTTGCTCCTTCTGCATCAATTTCATTACCGCCCAAATACAAACGTTCAACTGTACGGTTTTTATGACTGAGAACATCCAGGATAGCAGCCAATCCCTCGTAACTCAGTTGAGTACTGACTAAATCCAAGGTGCGGATGCTTTGATTGTGACACAGCATCTCGGCAAGATAACTCGCCCCATTAAAACCAATTGGATTTCGTTTTAGCCAAAGTCCTGTGATAGAGGTATTGTAGGTAAGAGCCGAAGCAAGTTCTGCAATACCAGTCTCATCAATTCGATTGCAGCCTAAATACACAATTTCTATGTGGGTGTTTTGTTCGATCAGCTTTGCTACACTCGCCGCGCCAATATTGCCAATACCATTAGTGCCTAAGAGCAAACTAATGACTGTACTATTATCAATAAGTGCATCCGTTACCATTTGGCATCCTGTAACGCCAAGACCTTGTTTGCACAAATCTAACCGCCCATCTGGGATTGCTGTACCACATGGAAAAGTTTTTGTATCGACAACGGGAGTTAAGAGCTTATAAATGGATTACGGTTTTGCACTGTCGTGAGCAGCCATGTTCCTTCTCCGACGCTTGAAGCTGGCTAACTTCATTAAGTCCTGACTCTTAAGCGGACTAAAATCCTTGCGGTGAGACCAGTGCTGAAGGAGGGTCTCCCTCCGTAGGCAACTGGCGAACCCGAAGGGATAACGTAGAATTAACAATTCTACATTGAGTCTGGTGAAGTCAAAAACCGAATTACTTCGATTTCTTACGAATTACTCCGTATCACGAACTTCTCAACATATAGATTACCGGATTTTGGATAGATACCCCGATTTAATGTACGGGCGAGGACGCCCGTACCACAAGAGCTTAGTACAAGAATTAAGCACAAGAATTGAGAAGAGCTTAACCCTCTTTTATCACTTTCACCAAAGAAAATTTGAAACCTTGTTTTCACGTTAGTCCGCGTAGGCGGACTTTGCTTGTATAGCAGTGAATTCTATTCGCCTCAGTTATTTTCTCTCGCAAGCGTGACAGAAGAGTTTAATGTGGTTCATCTAAGTGAAAACTCCTGTATAGGTCTCAATCCAAAATTACCAAGTTGCGACCACTCGAAAACCGCAAATCCTCAGTCCACCATCTGGTTCATTCCAACTACGGCTAGCGCTACGACATAGTTCGGGGCTAAAACTCCAAGAACCACCTCGCAAGACTCGGCGATTCTCATCTCCACCAACTTCCCAAACAGTTCCATCTGTTGGTGCGCCTTCATAATTTTTGTGCCAAGCGTCAGCACACCATTCCCAAACCAGCCCGTGCATATCGTACAATCCAAAGGCGTTTGCTACTTGGAAATTGCCTACTACTGTTGTTTCTTTGCGCGATTTGGTTGTGGGTTTGGAAGCGTCAGAATTGCTAGCGCTACAATTTGCCACCTCAGCTGTAAGCGTTTCACCAAAGTGATAGGGGGTAGTTGTTCCAGCACGACAAGCATATTCCCACTCAGCTTCACTGGGTAAACGATACAACCGTCCTGTTTTTTCAGTCAGTCTGGCACAAAATTCAATAGCCTCATGCCAAGAAACATTTTCTACAGGTCGATTTGCTCCTTTGAATTTGAAGGGGTTGGGATTTAAAGATTGTTTGACTTTTGGCAAACCAGTTACAGCTTTCCAATGTGCTTGAGTGACGGGAAACTTTCCCATAAAAAAAGGTTTGATATTAACTTCGTGTTGCGGGCGTTCGTCACCATCTCCCTCATTCTCTGGCGAACCCATCATAAAATTACCACTAGGAATTGCTACCATATGCATGATAATTTCTTGACCTAAATCTTCGGCGTAAAACTTTGAGCTTCGGCGATCGCTCTTAATCTTATTTCCTTCCCGATCAACTGCGACTACATCAAATTGAAAAGTTTGTAGTTCGGAAAATTCTGAAAAATCTTTTAAATCGGAGGTAATCATTGTTAATTGCTGCTCTTGAGGCGATAATTGTATGAGTTGTGGCGTTTCCAAAATTGATTGTATTGTTGGTGCTGTTTGAGCATAGATCTCTTGCAAAACTTCTGTAGCAGATTGATATCGATCTCTTGCTAAATGGCTTAATAATTTATCTAGAATTTGCCCTAATCCATCACTAATAGTAATATTTATATTTTGTAAATGTTCTCGCCACAACCAAATTCCATTTAAGGGATCGTAAAGAGTATCATCTATTTGTCCGCAATCATCTTGTACGGGCAAGCACTGAGTTAGAAGCCGAACGCAGGTAACTCCTAAAGAGTACAGATCGCTAGCGTGACAAGCAAAACCAGCCATTTGTTCGCTAGGTGCATAACCAATTGTATAAAGTACTGTTGCTTGTCTGGATAGACTAGTTTGGGTAACCTGTTTTGCACCACCAAAATCAATTAATACAAGCCTACCATCCGATTCTCGACGGATGATATTCTCCGGTTTGATATCCCGATGGATGACGTTACGTTTGTGGATAAATTCAAGAACAGGTAGTATATCCGTTAACAGTTCTCGGATTTGTTCTTCACCAAAAGGTTGTTGCTGAAGTTCTTGTAAGAGAGTTTTTCCTTGGATAAATTCTTGCACGAGATACAAACTAGAACCTTGTTCAAAATAAGCAAGCAATCTAGGAATTTGGATATGATTTTCTCCAAGTTCGTACAGTCGTTTTGCTTCTTGCTTGAACAATTCAGCAGCTTTAGTACGTTCTGAAGTTCCCTGTACTTGTGGGAAGAACTGCTTGATAACGCAAGGTGCATCGAGTCTATCCACGTCTTCAGTAGCATAGGTTCTGCTAAACCCACCTTCGCCTAGCAGTCTTAATACGCGGTAGCGGTTCCTGAGGAAGTTACCAAAGTTGCTTTGTCCGCAACTGTTACAAAATTTATTGCCATCAGGATTGAAGGGATTTGAGCAATGGGGATTTTGGCAAATTTGCATAGTGAGCCATGTATCGCATATTGTCTAGAATTGGCTCTTACTGAGCAACGTTGAAGACAGATATGTATCTTGCCATACAAAAGTTTTCTATCTGCGATAAGCCTTTATGCTTAACCGAGTACAGCCGTATCGCTTTCCACTTTGGTAGATACAGATAAAGAACATTCTCTGTCTTTATTTATATACAGTTAAAAATTTCTCAATCAGGAATTTCTCAATATTTGGTCATTGGTCATTGGTCATTAGTCATTAGTATGGGTTGGAGATATATTTACATTTTATATTTGAGTTCTATTGATTTGCACTTACCTAATTTAAGATGCAAATCCGTTATATCAATAATAATTAACTCAAAAAATTTTAACAGTTAATACCGAACATATACAGTAAGCAGTGACCAGTAACCAGTAACCAGTGACCACCTGACCAATGCTCAATTTCCTAATACCCAATCGCCAATCTCCAAATTTATTTCCTATCGCTTGAAGCGCGAATGAGTTCGGCGACTAATGCAATAAAAGCAGAAACGACTATCAAAATAACGCTAAGGGCATTGATATCTGGTTTAACTCCCGTTCTGATTCGGCTAAAAATTTCTATTGGTAAAGTATTAGAACCACTTCCTGCAGTAAAGCTAGCGATGAGAAAATCATCTAAACTTAAGATGAAAGCAAGCAAGCAACCAGCAATAATACCGGGCATTAACTGGGGTAATAATACTTTGATAAAGGCTTGTACGGGTGTTGCTCCCAAATCGAGTGCTGCTTCTTCTAAATGGGGATCGAGGTTGGTCAGTCGAGATGATACCACAAGACTAATATAGGCAAGACAAAACACTACGTGAGCTGCCACAATCGTCCATATACTAAGGGGAATCGCAAAGGCAGCAAGGAAGACTAACGTGGCAACTGCGATCGCAATATCGGGGATAATCAAAGGCAAATAAGAAATCCCACGATAGAGAGTTTTACCAGGAAATCGATAACGTCCCAAACCTACTGCCATCAAAGTTCCCAATATAGCAGAAATACCTACAGAACTAAGTGCAACTATCAAACTATTTTGTAAAGCTGACAAAATACGTTCATCATTGAACAGTCTGTTATACCAATCTAAAGTAAAACCTTGCCAAATTGCACTGTAGGGAGATTGATTGAAACTATAGAAAGCTAGTACCAGTATAGGAAGGTACATAAAAACGTACATAAACAATGAGAAAACCGCCTGCCATGAGACGACACGCGGCTTTTTACGGGATAGAGTTTTATTCACGTTTATTATCTTAATTGATACCTATTACTTATGGCAGCCAATATTAACATACATAACCTTTTTCGTCAACCCTCACTGGTTACTGGTCACTGTTTACTGGTCACTGTTTAAAAAGTCTTACTGTCGAAAGATCCGATCGATATCTTAATTGTTTAAAGTAATTTTAGTTAGTGTAAAGTTGTGAAGCTAAAAAGTAAAATCATGAGTAATCAGTCAGATCGTGAAATTAGACAACCAGTTAGTCAAGACTGGCATGCTCAAGAAGAGCCAACAGCTAAAGAAAGAAATTTAACTGCAAATCCAGGTGATGTCATTGCTGACAAGCCTCAAACGGTTGAAGAAAAAGCGCAACAAGTTGCTGTAGATGCACCGGACATTACAGGTGACCATATCAAAGTTCCTACTTACTTTGTTGTTGATGAACCAGATGGTGAAAAGAAAGCTCTTCACCATGTGAAAGACGCAGAAGAAATTTCTGATGTTATTCGCCAAGCACGAGTTGATGAAGACGGAAATCGGATTTGGTCTTAGTCATCAATAACCTTGGTATTCGTGAATAATGAGGCTCTCCTACTTGTTTAAAATGCGGTTTTTTACTAAAAGAGCCTCATCTACTTTTTATTTTAGTCAAATCATAAATTTCTCAAAATAATAATAGCAGTTATATTTCTTTCGTCATTTATTTGAAAACTTATAAATAAATATGGAAATTAGAAGCCCAGCATTTTTCATTGGTAACACCATTCCCTTCAAATATACTTGCGACGGCGATAATGTTTCTCCTCCGTTACAGTGGGAAGATCCTCCGTCAGAGACAAAAAGTTTTGCTTTGATTGTAGATGACCCCGATGCACCTAATGGAACATTTACCCATTGGTTGGTCTACAATATTCCTCCTGACTGCCGTGACTTTCCCGAAGATGTTGGCGGTAAGCAACCTAAAATTCCTTCTGGCAGTTTGCAAGGAAAAAATAGTTTTGGTGAACTCGGTTATGGCGGTCCATGTCCACCACCTCAACACGGTGCTCATCGCTACTTTTTTAGACTTTTTGCACTAAACCAATGGCTAGATGTGCCAGTAGGGGCTGATACGCAACAATTGTTAGACGCAATTGAAGGGTCTGTCATTGATAAAGCGGAACTGATGGGGCGTTATGCCAGAGAAACAGAGGACTGAGATTAATTAATATTTCTCGAACCGGGTAAATCTCGTTTATTTATAGCGCTGGAGAAAGCATTTAGTATCTTTATGACTTAACCTGCGTATGGGAACCAACTTGAGAAACTCTGCTAATAGGTAAAGAGCGATGGTTGAATTGTAGGGGCTTTCCGGAGGCATTGCAATTAATTCTCCTGCGACAAGTTCGTATTGCGCGTCCGTACCGTCGTCATAATTAAGATATTCCTCAAGAGTTAGTCGCTTATTGGTAACATTCATAGCGGTCGCAAAGCAAACATCTTGCAAAGATCCTAGCTCGATCGGAAGATTATGAACAGAAAGATGGAAAACATTTATGATGCATTTTTTATTAACTTGGGTAGGGACTGCCGTAGCATTGCTAGTCACTTCCAACATTGTTCCTGGCTTTGAGATTAAAAATTTTGTCGCCGCCCTCATAGCAGCAATCGTCATCGGGCTAGTGAATGCGATCGTTCGACCTATTTTAGGTATCCTCACATTTCCCATTACTTTACTTACCTTCGGGTTATTTACATTTATTCTCAATGCTTTTACCCTGTGGCTGGCGAGTGTCTTCACACCTGATTATGGTTTTACGATCGATGGTTTTATACCAGCTTTACTAGGTTCAATTGTACTATCAATAGTCTCTAGTATAATCAGCTATTTTCTTCGCCCAAATGGTTAATTGCTAATGGTTAATGGCTAATTGCTAACATGCTAATCGTTCCATTAGCCATTATCTATCGGTGTTTGGGCAACAGCTATTGTCACTGCTCCTTGGAGAGAAGGCGAGGAGGGTTTAAAGATTTGTTTGGCAATGAGTAGAGTTTGACATTGTGCAGCACATAAAGCAGCAGCTTCTGCAACACTGGCTGTTCCGACTTCTTGTTCGACAACTTGAGACGGATTGGGAACAGATATTTTACTGAGGATATCTGAGGAGAAGGTTTTTAAAGGTAAATTGCGTTTTTGGCAAAGTTCTACTAAACCAACTTCATCAGATTTTTTGTCTATGGTGGCAATTCCTGCGATCGCATTTTCTGCTATTTGATGTTCTTTAAAAACTTGTTGAATTGCCATTTCTATAAGTTGTTCTGAAGTTCCTCTCTCACAGCCAATTCCAATCCATAAAACTCGTGGATGCCAATGAATTTGAAGGAGAGAGGACGAATGGGGGAGTTTAGAAGTCATCCAAATTTTCGCTTTGGTAGATGAGTCTTCTGTATTTAATTTTAACACGCTTAAACAACTTTAGCTATATTTAATAAATTTTGCACAAGAAATCACTTATTTAATTATTGCCGATCGCTGCGATCGGCAATAATTCAGATAATAGCAAAACGTTTTACTTTTTTTTATTTTATGATAACATCTATTTTACTGCTTAAAAGAATCTTTTTAGATTCTTATTTGTAAAAAGCTTCCAAAAAGCTGATTTAAGGATGATTGTAGGGATAGTATGGGAGCAAATAGAACAAATTTTTATAAGCCAGTGAGTAAGAAGTTCTCAGTTACTGTACCTGACTCCGTTTTTAATGACTTGGAGCGATTAGCCGAGTTACAAGGTAGACCTACTGCCAATCTTGCTGCTTTCCTAATTGAGTTGGGAGTTAGAGAAGCTAAAGAGCGCGGCGAATTACCTTACCAAACTGACACTATTAAAAAAGATAGAGGTGCTGCATGACTCAGGACACACCAAGCAGATTAGACCGAGTTGAAAACGACCTAACAGCAGTAAGACAACTGCTAGCATCAGCAGCAACTTACGCTGAGTCAGCTAACCGAAGAACTGACCAACTCAGCGAGAAACAAGACCGAACTCAAGTGTATCTCGACCAACTCAGCGAGAAACAAGATCGAACACAAGCGCATCTTGACCAACTCAGCGAGAAACAAGACCGAACACAAGCGCATCTTGACCAACTCAGCGAGAAACAAGACCGAACTCAAGCACATCTCGACCAGTTGACGATAAAGGTTGACCAATTGTCTAGTAGGTTAGACTCTTTTGTTTCTGAATCACAACGCTTGTTCACCAAGCTAGGTACGACAATCGATCGCTTAGACGGCAGAACTGAGAGTTTAGAAGCAGTTGTGAGGCGGCTTGACCGGAACTATGAGGAACAAAAATCTCAATTTCAGGAGTTCAAACGTACTACTGAAGCTACTTTGTCGCGAATTGACAGACTATTAGATTATTTGGTGCGGCAACAAGGAGATAGATAAAACACATAAAATAAAACCACGGCTTCTCCGTATTAAGCCGTGGAGTATTGAGTTTAAAACACGTTTACTCTAGGAAATTTGGCAGAGGATCGGCACTACCGTAACAACCAACAGCAGGAATCTCTAACAAAGTTCCATCTGTAGCTTTTCCACTGCCATCATCAGTGACATAGGTTTCATTTCCTGGATGCCCATTTGTGACAAATAATTGTGGATGATCGAAAGGTGCTTTTTGATAGCGAACTCTTTCATCAGTCAGCCCTTTGAGGAAAGCTACTAACGCCTCTTTATTCCTCTTCATTCAGATTAAGTGGTGGTAGACCGCCAGATTCTGTTCCTCGAAAATCTCCTCCCCGATTGTAGAAATCAATAACTTGCCGCAAGGTCAATTGTCCACCATTGTGGAAATAAGGAGCAGTGAGTTCTACGTTACGAAGTCCAGGAGCTTTAAATGCTCCGTCTGCAACGACGGAAGTGATTGGGAGATTAGGAGCTTGACCAAAAATTTGCTGGAATTTCCCTTGTTCTGCTAACCGTGCTTCTGAAAGTGAATTGCCAGAGGGGTCTTTAGCTCCCACACCAAGGTCTTCAAAAGGAGGTCTAACACCAATTCTAAAGAAGCCAGTGTCTTCAACACGACCTCCTGGTGCGTTTGAAAGCCGTCCATTTTTTACCAGCACCCTCAAATTCCTCCTCAAACACGATCGCAGCTTCAGAAAAACTGCCAATAGTAGCACCAACAAAACCACCAAGCAGTATTGATAGATTCATGACAACTATTCGACGGTTGGGTTGGGCAAAATATATATTTTTAGCTGTGCTGGTATCATTGTTTGTATTTGTAATTCACTTTTTTTTCTTCCTAACTGATTTTAAGGTTGATTACAACACTAATGATAACTTCAGTTGGGGAGAAGAAATTCTAATTTCAGGACAAGGCACTGAAAAAGAGAAAGGAACAGAGGCATTTCGATATGGCAACTATAAAGCTGCTATCGACTACTTCCGAAAATACCTTCACACTCAGCAGCGCAACGATCCAGAAGCACTAATTTACCTGAATAATGCCATTGCTGCTGATAGCAAAAATAAATCCATTAAAATCGCAACTATAGCAATCCTACTTGAGTTACAAACACACAGTATGTTTATACTATAAAAGGTGTGTGAGGTAATACAATGAAGAACTTTTTATTAGAGGATGTTTTAAAAGTCATAATTGATGTATCAAATATTTTTTACCCCACCCTAACCCTCCCCTTACAAAGCGGAGGGAACCGGATTTTTTTTGTTTCCCCCCTTTCACGCGTGGGGACTAAGGGGGGTAATAATGTGATGAAAATCACAGCCAACCACTTTTCAAACAACCTCTTAGAACTCCAGGAAAAGGCAGAAAAAATTAGCGTTTTAACAGCATTCATCCAAAGTAATCCAGATGCTCGAGAACA